>JBKPJW010000070.1:0-7462 GCA_046730875.1 Actinomycetota bacterium
CCCGGCAGCAGCCGACGTGGCGGCGATCCAGGTCGGCTCGCAGGCGAACTGAAGGTCTCCCGGGCGCCTCTAGTTAAGATACGCGCGGAGCGCGTCCATTTGCGCCTGCAGAATGCTGGTCAGCTTGCTGCCGGGTTCAAGCAGCCACTGCTCGTAGGACGAGACCGCCAATGCCAGGCTCACGTGGCCGACAAGGCGAGGCAGCAGCGCATCCCGGCTCACATCGAGCCGGTCTGCCACATATTCCTCGATAACCGCGCGCCAGGCGGCATACCGCAGAGCCGAATGGGCCTGAAGCGTCGGCGTGCCCAAGATCAGTCTCATCCGGATACGGTGCTGCGGCAGCGACTGTTCATCAAAGTCATTGAAAGCCAGGACGCAGCGGTGGACTGCATCGGCAATTGGCACGTCCCGTGGAACGCTGGCCAGCTGCGCGGCAAAAGCGCGCAGGCTCAGGTCGAACTGGCCCCAAGGGATGTCATTCTTCGACGGAAAATAACGGAACAGGGTCCGACGCCCTACACCCACCGCCGCCGCAATCTGCTCCATCGTGGTCTCGTCAAAGCCCTGCTCCCCAAACAACTTGAAGGCGGCGCGCTCAATAGCGGCATGGTCCGTCACGGCCCGACGGCCCGGGGAGCGATTCGTGGTTGCGGTCATCTTGAGAACAATTTAGCAGTCTTTCGATCCGCCTCTATCTTTTTGGCGCTGAGTGCCATTATTCTATTTCTACATCCCGGAACCATCCGGAGAGCTGTCACGACAGGAGAAAACCGTGGAATCTGTGAACCCCAGCCTTGAAAACTCCCCAGCCGAAGACGAGGGCGCCGATCTGGTCGTCGAGGATCTCGTTGAGGACGTGTCCATTGACGGCATGTGCGGCGTCTACTAGGCACCCTGGCAGACCCGTGATGACGATCAGCATAGACCCCATGCTCGACGAAGCGTGGGGGCTGTCGCCGGCGGTCGCGCTCCGGCCGGAACCGTTCGGGGCGATGGCTTACCACTTCGGTAACCGCAAGCTGACTTTTCTCAAGAGACCGGAGCTCGTTCGGGTAATTCAGTCCCTCGCAGACAGCTTGACCGTGCGCCAGGCTCTGTCCCACGCGGGTATCCCCGAAATACAGTGGGCCGCCTACCTGGGCGCGCTGCGCAGTCTTGCGGCGACCGACATGATCCGACCTAGTGGAGGAATAGACCAGTGACCAATGGCATCAGTACGCCTGTAGTACGCCCGTCGGGGGGATCCTTGGTGGACCAGTTCGAATTCGGGCTCGACGCTCCGATCTGCCTCACGTGGGAGCTGACCTATGCCTGCAATTTGGCTTGCGTGCACTGCCTGTCGTCCTCGGGAAGACGTGACCCACGCGAGCTGACCACAGAGCAATGCGAGGCCGTGATCGACGAACTCCAGCGTATGCAGGTGTTCTACGTCAATATCGGTGGCGGCGAACCTACGGTCCGCCCGGATTTCTGGCATCTGCTTCAGTACGCCGTCGACCACCAGGTGGGAGTGAAATTCTCCACCAACGGCATCCGCATCGACAAAGAAAAGGCCGCCTTCCTCGCGTCCACTCCCTATGTTGATGTCCAGATTTCCCTCGATGGCGCCACAGCGGAGGTCAACGACTACGTCCGCGGTCCCGGGTCGTACGACACAGCCATCAAAGCCCTGGAAAACCTCAAGGAAGCAGGTTTTAAGGATGCCAAAATCTCCGTTGTGGTGACCCGGCAAAACGTGAGCCAGCTTGATGAATTCAAAAGGATCGCCGATGAGCATGGTGCCACGCTGCGACTGACCCGCCTCCGTCCCTCCGGACGCGGCGCCGACGTATGGGATGAACTGCACCCCCTGCCCGAACAACAGCGCACCATCTACAACTGGCTCATCGCAAACGGTGAGAACGTCCTGACAGGTGACTCCTTCTTCCATCTCGCACCTTTCGGAGAGAGCCTTCCAGGACTGAATCTCTGCGGCGCAGGCCGAGTCGTGTGCCTCATTGACCCGGTGGGCGACGTCTACGCCTGCCCGTTCGCGATCCATGAAACCTTCCTTGCTGGGAACGTCCTGAGTGAAGGAGGATTCAAGCAGGTCTGGCAGGAATCCTCCTTGTTCCTCGAACTTCGCTCACCACAGACCTCCGGCGCGTGCACAAAGTGTGCTTTCTTCGACAGCTGCCGCGGCGGGTGCATGGCGGCGAAGTTCTTCACCGGGTTGCCGCTGGACGGTCCGGACCCGGAATGCGTTCAAGGCTATGGCGAAGCGGCTCTTGCAGGTGAACGCAGCCGGCCGCAGCCCAGCCAGGACCACTCACGCTCCGCCCTGCCGAAGCGGGCACAACCGGTCATGGTCCAGCTCAGTCTCAAACGTCCAGACGTTACGGCCCCGCCGGTATCGGCCTGCGCCGCCAGTCCACTCGCCGGCTTCCAGCCCTAGTCACAAGCACCAACACTTTGAAAGGCAAGCATGTTGAAAAATCCCTGGGCGCAGAACCCCTGGT
Organism: Actinomycetota bacterium; assembly: GCA_046730875.1. GTDB lineage: Bacteria > Actinomycetota > Actinomycetes > Actinomycetales > Micrococcaceae > Arthrobacter. Next base: position 2,502 of record JBKPJW010000070.1, read on the forward strand.
TTGAATCCGTGGCCGAGGCACAGCGCCGCGCCAAGAAACGGCTCCCGGCATCCGTCTACGCCGCCCTTGTGGCCGGCTCGGAGCGGGGTACCACAATCGATGACAATACCGCCGCCTTTGGCGAACTTGGCTTCGCTCCTCATGTGGTCGGACAGCCGGCACAACGTGACCTCGCGACGACGGTCATGGGCCAGAACATCTCCCTTCCCGTCATGATCTCCCCGACCGGAGTCCAGGCGGTGCACCCCGACGGCGAGGTGGCAGTTGCCCGCGCCGCCGCGGCGCGAGGAACTATCGTGGGCCTGAGTTCCTTTGCCTCCAAACCCGTTGAGGAGGTCACGGCCGCGAACGATAAGACCTTCTATCAGATGTACTGGACCGGAACCAGGGAGCAGATGGTCAACCGCATGGAACGCGCGCGGGCCGCGGGTGCCAAAGGCCTGATCATCACAACGGATTGGTCGTTCTCGATGGGAAGAGACTGGGGCAGCCCGGAGATCCCCGAGAAAGTCAATTTTAAGGCAGCTCTCAGGCTTGCCCCGGAAGTTGCCCTTAAGCCCCGATGGCTGGCGTCTTTCGCCCGCAGCCTACCTGATCTGACCGCACCAAACCTCGCTCCGGCAGGGGAGAAGGGGCCCACCTTCTTCGGCGCATACTACGAATGGATGCAAACTCCGCCGCCGACGTGGGAGGACATTGAATGGATGGTGACCGCTTGGGGCGGCCCCGTCATGCTAAAGGGGGTGTGCCGCGTCGATGACGCGCTGCGAGCCGTGGATGCCGGTGTCACCGCGATCTCGGTATCCAACCATGGAGGCAACAACCTCGACGGCACGCCGGCTCCCATCCGTGTCCTGCCCGCGATCGCCAACGCAGTGGGCGACCAGGTGGAGATCGTCCTCGACGGCGGAATCCGCCGCGGCAGCGACGTCGTCAAGGCGCTGGCTTTGGGAGCTCGGGCTGTGATGATCGGGCGGGCCTACCTGTGGGGCCTTTCCGCCAACGGGCAGGCGGGCGTGGAAAACGTCCTGGACATTTTGCGCGGAGGCATCGACTCTGCCTTGATGGGCCTGAGTGTCCCGTCAGTGCAGGACCTCAGTCCCGAGCACCTGGTCATTCCCCCCGGGTTTGTCCGGGAGCTTGGCCTCCCTGCGGCAGTCCGCTCATGACTCTTAGCCGGCACGGGCTTGGTGATCTCGCCTGGCCCGATGTGCCCACTAATGCGACGGTCATTATCCCTGTTGGCTCTACCGAACAGCACGGACCCCATCTGCCCCTGGATACGGACACCGTTATCGCAACGGCGGTAACCACCGCAGTGGCAGATGCCGTGTCCCTAAGAACCCGGGAACAGGTGTTTGTAGCACCGGCAATAAATTACGGCTCCAGCGGCGAGCACCAATCCTTTCCCGGCACGGCGTCCATCGGGTTTGTGGCCTTGCGGTTTCATATCGTCGAGCTGGTCCGATCCCTGTCCAGCTGGGCCGGGCGTGTCATCCTCGTCAACGCACATGGGGGAAATGTCGCGGCACTCTCGGCGGCAGCGCGCCAACTCACCGCAGAAAATCGTGATGTCGCCTGGCTACCCTGTGCCATCGAGGGTGCCGATCTCCACGCCGGAAGGATGGAGACTTCGTTGATGCTTCACCTCCGGCCGGACGCTGTCCGGCTGGAAAGAACAGCAGCGGGGGACACCCGGCCTCTCGTTGAAATTCTCCCGCAACTGAAGGCAGGAGGTGTCCGCGCCGTATCGCCCTCAGGAGTCTTGGGTGATCCTACCGGCGCCACCGCTGCCGAGGGCCAACGCTCCCTGGAGTTGATGGTCGAGGACGCCCTGCGCCGCATCTCAGGAGGCACCGTGGACAGCAACGGAATGCTTGCCCTCCACCATGATCGGGCAACTGAGCGGACTCCGGCATGAACACGTTTCCTGGGCCTGCCGTCGTCGACGCGTCCACAGAGTACGGAAAGAACGAAGGACGTCCGGTGCCGGTTGAGAGCCCTGCCGAACCTCATGCGATACATCCGGAATGGCATACCCTCACAGGCACGTTGGTCGAAGTGCAACGCAACGGCAGAACCTACCGCCAGGGATGCGTGGACGCGGCCATGCCGGATGGATCTGGCCTATGGCTGGCGGCCCTGGGTATCGCCGGCAGGGAACTGATTTGGCGGGACGACGGTTTTACGATCCAGCCGATAGAAGCGCGGGCTGCGCCCTTCAGCTCCGCAAGCGAACGAGGAATCATGTGAAGACCAAACCGCAGCTCGCCAAGGGAACCGCCGTCAAGCTGAACAGACGTGTCAGGATTGCGGGCGGGGGACGGGAACTCATCGGTGGTTCACCAACGCGCGTACTCTATCTGTCGGAAACGGCCAGCCGAATGATCGTGGACAGGACAGTTTCGGTTACTGACACCGGCAGCGGCCTGCTGGTGGACCGCCTCCTCGAGGCGGGCATGGCCGACCCGGTGCTCACCTCACTGCCGAACCTCGACCTCTCATCCGTCACGGTGGTCGTCCCGGTGTACGGCCGCCCCGTTGCCCTGGACAGACTGCTTGCCAGTATCGGCAGCCAACACCAGGTCATTGTGGTCGACGACTGCTCGCCCGAGCCGGAGCAAATCCAGGACGTGGCAGAGAAACACAATGTCCGGCTGCTTCGGCTGGCCGTCAACGGCGGGCCGGCAAGGGCACGCAACGAAGGCCTCAGACATACAACCACACCGTATGTGGCCTTCGCTGATTCCGACATCGTCATCGAAACCAACGCCATCGCCACACTCCTCAAGCATTTCAACGACCCCCGGGTGGCCATGGCAGGTCCGAGGGTGCTCGGCTTGGACGAAGGCGAGGGGATGAACTGGATTGAGCGGTACGAAGAGGCCAGGTCCGCGCTCGACCTAGGTTTCTACCCGGCCACGGTCCGTCCCCGGTCGCCTGTTTCATGGCTTCCCGGGGCGTTCCTCCTCGCCAGAACCGATGCCCTGGGCGAGGGATTTACCTCTGGCAGCCGGGTGGGGGAGGACGTAGACCTCGTCTGGAGGCTGGTCGAACAAGGATGGCGGGTGCGCTTCGAACCCGAGGCGCGCGTTTGGCACGAGCACCGCCAGACTGTCTACGACTGGCTGTCCCGGAAGGCGTTTTATGGAACCTCCGCCCACGCCCTCGCCCTGCGGCACTCTGAGGCAATTGCCCCGGCGGTCTTTGCGCCTTGGTCGGTCGCCGTTGTGGCTGCAACCCTCTGCCAGCGCCCATGGTCGGTTCCGGCCGCAGGGGCAATCACAATCTTCGCCGGATGGCAGATCTCAAGGAAACTCGGCAGAAGCGAGCACCCGGTCCGGGTGGCAGCAGGTCTAACGGCGCGCGGACTGCTGGCAGCACAGACGCAGACCATGGCCCTCTTTGTCCGCCACTGGTGGCCCCTGGCTGTCACGGCCAGCCTGTTCTCGCGCAGGCTGCGTCGCGCCCTCGTCCTGTCCTGCCTGATTGATGCTTTATGGGAGTACCGCCGCACCCGCCCCCAACTTGATCCCTTCCGGTTCGCCCTCGCACGTCGCCTGGACGATCTCGCCTACGGAGCCGGCGTTTGGTACAGCGCGTTGAAAGGACGATCCCTGCGGTGTCTGCTGCCCGACGTAAGGAACAACCTGAAGTAAAAAATACGGGCAGGGCCTCTTTGCAGGAACGCCAAGGCAGCCGCCGGGTGGGGGCCATGGAGAGTGCAGAATTGAATAACCAGCCTATGAAGTATGACGTCCTTGTGGTGGGAGCCGGTGCTGCAGGAGCCCCGCTGGCCGCCAGGCTGAGTGAGGACCCGGACCGCTCCGTGCTGCTGCTGGAAGCAGGGCCTGTACCGACGAGCATAGAAGCCTTCCCACCGGAACTGCTCAATGCCGGCACTGTGCAAGGGGCCATGCCAGGCCACCCCAACAACTGGTCATTCACGGCCCACCTAACATCGGATCGGCCCTACTCCATCGCACGCGGCCGCATTCTCGGTGGCTCAACAGCGATAAGCGGAACCTACTTCCTCCGCGCAAGGAAGCAGGACTTTGAGAAGTGGTCCTCGGGAGGACATGACGAGTGGTCCTGGGCAAAGGTACTGCCCTTTTACAAAAAACTTGAAAATGATCTTCGATTCGGCCGCGGCGACGAGCACGGTCTGGATGGTCCCATGACCGTCTCCTATCCGCCACAGGACCATCCCGCCACCGTTGCCTTTGCGCGCGCGGCCGAAGAGGCTGGCTTCCCAATGGAACCTGACAAAAACGGCCAGGACGCACCCGGATACGGGCCGATGCCGACCAACAGCGTTGACGGGCTGCGGATCAACACGGGCTTGGCCTATCTCTTCCCGGCATGGGGCCGACCCAACCTCACCGTAGAGGGAAACGCCTGCGTACGGCGAGTCTTGTTCGAAGGTAGTCGCGCGACGGGCGTTGAAGTCCTCCGGGACGGCACTCTGGGCACCATCAAAGCCGACGAGGTCGTTCTCGCCGCCGGAGCGGTAAAGACACCGCACATTCTGCTTGTTTCCGGGCTAGGACCCAAAGCGGAGCTGAACCGCTTCGGAATCGCTGTCGTCAGGGAATTGCCGGGCGTGGGCAAGAACTTCAGCGACCACCCCAGCATCGCCATTACCTGGAGACCCAAGATCCCTTTGGTGGATTACACCACCCCGCAGTCCATGGCCGACGTCCTCAACTTCACCGCTACCGGCTCCTCATGCCCTGGCGACCTTGAGATACTCCCGCTTCTCAAGCCCATGGGCTACATGCTGACCGGATATCCAGACAGCGCGGTTGCGGGAGCGCAGGAACTTATTCCGTACCGATCAGGCTTTCGAAAAGCAATGAAGGGCGTCTCACCGCGCCAGTTCACCCAACAACTGCTGCACAAGGAGGACCTTGCCCTCCTTGTCTCACTGCAGGCCGAAACCTCACGGGGGACAATAACCC
>JBKPJW010000071.1:0-5857 GCA_046730875.1 Actinomycetota bacterium
CTCGGCGGCATCGCGGCGCTGCTGATTGTGCTCCAGCTCTTTGTCCAGCCCAGCTTCGACTGGTTCGGGGCCTCTACGGCGGACAGCCTGAACATCCGGCTCGTGGCCGTATTTTCGGCCCTGTGGTTCTTCATCTTTGCCCTGCCTGTGCTGTTCGCCGTGCCCGAGCTGCCCCGGGCGGGGCGGGGCGCGGGCCTGGGGTTCTTCGCCTCCTACGGCCTGCTGGTCCGCCGGATCAAAGCCATCTACAAGACCAGCCCGCACACCATCTACTTCCTGCTCGCGAGCGCCATCTTCCGGGACGGGCTGGCCGCCGTGTTCACGTTTGGCGGCGTGATCGCCGCCGGCACCTTTGGCTTCGAACTCAAAGACGTCATCTACTTCGCGATCTTCGGAAATGTCGTGGCAGCGGCCGGTGCCATCCTCGGCGGTTTCCTGGATGACAAGGCGGGACCGAAGGCAGTCATTATCGCGTCCCTCGTCGGCCTGCTGATCGCGGGCACCGCAATCCTGGTGCTCGGCAACGGCAACTACGAGTTCCTTGGCATGGACTGGGCCGGAACCACCACGTTCTGGGTTTTCGGCCTGCTGCTGTGCCTCTTCGTCGGTCCGGCCCAGTCCTCTTCCCGTGCCTACCTCGCCCGGCTGGCCCCGCACGGCGAATCCGGAGAGCTCTTCGGCCTCTATGCCACCACGGGCCGGGCCGTGAGCTTCCTCGCCCCGGCCCTCTTTACCCTGTGCATCGCCTTAGCCGCCCCGTTCGTGGCCGACGGCGAGGCCCAGCGCTGGGGCATCCTGGGCATCATGGTGGTGCTGCTCGCGGGCCTGCTGGTGCTCTTGCCGGTCAAGGCGCCGGACCAGACCGAAATCGCGGTTGTCCCCGAGGCCTGAGGCGGCCGAAAATCCGGTTCGCGCACTAGGCTGATGATATGAACGTGGATGAGACAGACCTCCCCGGCCTTGGCCGGCGCAAGGACTTCATGACTGCCTCGGGACGCCGGATCGGCGTCGTCGAATACCGGGAGGGCCAGACCGAACTCATCGTCTCGACCTGGGACGATCCTGACACCTGCCAGGCCTCCGTTCCCCTGACCGCGGACGAGGCTGCCACCCTGGGCAACCTTCTGGGCGGCCAGCGCCTCGCCATGCAGCTCTCGGAAGAGCACCGGGAAATTCCGGGCATCGTGACCCGCCAGTTCTCCATCAGCGCCGAGTCGCCCTTCCAGAACCAGCCGATGGGCAAGGCGTGCATCCGCACCCGCAGCGGGGTCTCGATCGTGGCCATCATGCGCGAGGGCGAGGTCCTGCCCTCCCCGGCACCCGACGTCGTCCTCCACCCCGGTGACCTCCTCATTGCGGTGGGAACGCAAGAAGGCCTGGACACGGCGGCCGGCATCCTCCGCAACGGATAAGCGGCATGGATCCGCTCGCGCTGACCCTGATCGAGCTGGGGGCCGTTGTCTTCTGCCTCGGCCTGCTGGCCCGACTGGCCGGGCGGGTCGGCATGTCCCCCATTCCGCTTTACCTGCTAGGCGGCCTGTTCTTCGGGGCTGGGGGCCTCGTCAAGCTCGAAGGCATGCACGAGTTCGCACATCTTTCCGCCGAGATCGGCGTAATCCTCCTCCTGCTTATGCTTGGTCTGGAATACACGGCTTCCGAGCTAGTCACCGGACTGCGGCGGTCCTGGCAGGCCGGCGTCCTGGACCTGCTGCTCAATTTCCTGCCCGGCGCGGCACTGGCGGTGATGCTGGGGTGGGGCGTCGTGGGGGCCATGGTGATGGGCGGCGTCACCTACATTTCATCCTCCGGGATCGCGGCAAAGGTGATCACCGACCTCGGCCGGATCGGCAACCGGGAAACCCCGGTGGTCCTGTCCATCCTGGTGTTCGAGGACCTCGCCATGGCTTTGTACCTGCCCGTCCTGACCGCCACGCTGGCCGGTGCCGGCTTTCTGCTAGGCCTTACCACCGTAGGCATCTCCCTGGCCGTCGTCACCACGGTCCTGGTGGTGGCGCTGCGGCACGGCCACCACGTGTCCAAAGCCGTGCACAGCGAAAACTCCGAGGTCTTCCTGCTCAATCTGCTGGGCGCGGCACTTCTCGTGGCGGGTCTGGCCGCCGCCATGCAGGTTTCCGCGGCGGTGGGAGCGTTCATGCTCGGGATCGCGATTTCCGGAGCCACCGCCCACAGCGCCACGCGCATCCTGGAGCCGCTCCGGGACCTCTTCGCCGCGATTTTCTTTGTGGTCTTTGGCCTCAACACGGACCCCCGGTCCATTCCGCCGGTCCTGGGCTGGGCGCTGTTGCTGGCGCTGGTGACGGCGGCTACGAAGATGATCACCGGATTCTGGGCGGCCAAACGGGCCGGGATCGGTGTTCCCGGCCGTTTCCGCGCCGGGGCCGCCCTGATCGCGCGCGGCGAGTTCTCGATTGTCATCGCCGGCCTGGCCGTTGCCTCCGGCGTGGTGCCCCAGGAACTGGCGGCCCTGGCCACCGCCTACGTCCTGATCATGGCGGTGGTGGGACCGCTGGCCGCTCGTTTCGTGGAGCCGCTGGTCGGGCTCCTGCGCCGTCCCGTGAGACGGCCGGCGGTCCGGGCCTCCGGTCCCGCGTAAAGCTGTTTCCTAGATGTCGGTGAGGTGGAAATTCAGGTGGCTGCGGCTGGCAGTGGGGCCGCGCTGGCCCTGGTAGCGGTTACCGTATTCCCCTGAACCGTAGGGGTATTCCGCGGCCGAGGAAAGCCGGAAGAAGCACAGCTGGCCAATTTTCATGCCGGGCCACAGCTTGATGGGCAGGGTGGCCATGTTGGACAGTTCCAGCGTGACATGGCCGGAGAACCCGGGATCGATGAAGCCCGCCGTCGAATGTGTAAGCAGACCGAGCCGGCCGAGCGAGGACTTGCCCTCGAGACGGGCCGCGATGTCATCCGGAAGGGTTACGGTCTCGTAGGTGGAGCCAAGGACGAACTCCCCCGGGTGCAGGATGAACGGCTCACCGGACTCCACCTCCACCAGGCGGGTCAGCTCGGGCTGCTCCTCGGCCGGGTCGATGTGGGCGTATTTGTGGTTGTCGAACAGCCGGAAGAACTTGTCGATCCTGACGTCCACCGAGGACGGCTGGACCATGGCGGGGTCGAACGGTTCGAGGACAATCCGCTCGGAGTCGATTTCGGTTCGGATGTCGCGGTCAGAGATCAGCACACGTTCAAAAATACCGCACGGCGCCCACCCCGGCTTCACCGGCCGTCTTCCCTAACCGAGCGGATACCGAGTGTTACTTTCCGGCAGGCCCTGGCCTGGCCCGTCTATTCCCTGGCGGGCATATCTTCCAGGACGGACTTGAGCCGCTCAAGTTGGCAGACCTCTGCCTTCATTCGCCGGCGGAACGGGGCCGTCATACGGACCAGGAATCCCTTGGGCTCGTAGTTCAAGGCGAAACGTACCCGCGTGCTGGCGCCCTCGGTGCTGAGGTAATAGCCGCCGTGGGGCCGGGCCGGCCCGCCGATGACCTGGTACTGGATCTCCGCGCCCGTCCGGGCTTCGATGATTTCGAAATCCGCGGCTACGGGGAGTCCGCCCGGGCCCGCGACCGTCTGCTGGTAAACGGCACCCTTGGCACCCGCGGCGCCGGAGAGCAGCTCCACGCTCCGGACACCTTCCCGCCACAGGGGCAGGTGACCCGGGTCCAGGAGGAAGTTGTAAACGCTCACGGCGTCACGGTGGATGACGACGTCGTACTCTGCGAATGCCACGAAAATCCCTGCTCGGCGGACGGCAAATAGGTGTAGCCCGCTTCCCCCGAACCGCAGCTATCCATTTCAGGATAGACAGCAAGGGCCCCGGGGCGGACCGCGTGACGGGGGGTCGCGCAAAGAGTGTCCGAAGAGTTACGGCGCCGCAGAGTGTGACGCGGACATCGCGGACGTCGAGTGTGTCGGGCACAACGCGCGCACGTGAGGTGTTCAACGACCCGGCCAGACTGGGGTAATGTAAATCTCGTTGTTTCACCGGGACAGGATCCAGCACTTGGACAGTCCCACTGCGGCTGTAGCTCAATGGTAGAGCGCTAGCTTCCCAAGCTTGATACGCGGGTTCGATTCCCGTCAGCCGCTCCAATCGTCTCCGGCGCGTAGGCGCCGCGCCCCCGGCTCCCATTAGGTCGCTACCTGTATGGTCAGAAGTCAGGAACCCCTTCGGTTCCGCTACAGGAGCAATCATGGCTGACAAATCCCCCCGTCAAGCAGCATCCAAAAAATCCGGCAAATCCATCAAGGAAAAGCGCGCTGACAAAAGGGCCGCTTCAGAGCCGGCCAGCTCCCTCGACAAAGTGACCGCCAAAAAGAAGTGACCGGTTCCCCGAACTATCTCACCCTTGGCATCCTCGCCAGCACGCGGAAACCCGACGAGCGACGCCTCCCCATCCACCCCCTGCACCTGGACCGGATTGAGCCGGACATCCGGGCGCGATTGATCCTCGAGGAAGGCTACGGCGAGCGGTTCGGCCTCTCCGACGCCGAGCTCGGGCCCCTCGTGGGGCGCATCGCGCCGCGGGAGCAGCTGCTGGCGGACGCCGACGTCGTCCTCCTGCCCAAGCCGCAGCCCGCAGACCTGGCCGAACTCCGGGACGGGCAGGTCCTGTGGGGCTGGCCGCACTGCGTCCAGGACCGGGCCATCACACAGCTGGCGATCGACAAGAAGCTCACACTGATCGCGTTCGAGGCGATGAACCATTGGGCCAGCGACGGCGGCTTCGGCCTCCACGTCTTCCACAAGAACAACGAGCTCGCCGGTTACTGCTCCGTGCTGCATTCCCTGGCCCTGACTGGATCCACCGGGGATTACGGGCGCCGCCTGAGCGCCGTCGTCATTGGTTTCGGGGCAACGGCGCGCGGGGCTGTGACGGCACTGAACGCCCACGGCATTCACGACGTGCAGGTTCTGACCAACCGGGGTGTGGCCGCGGTTGGCTCACCCATTCACTCGGTCCGCATTGCGCAGTTCGACCACGACAACGAGGCTCCGTTCCTGAGCGAGGTCATAACCGAGCGCGGGCGCGTGCCGCTGGCGCCGTTCCTCGCCGAGAGCGACATCGTGGTCAACTGCACTCTGCAGGACCCCAACGCGCCGCTGACGTATCTGCGCACTGAGGACCTCTCCGCGTTCCGGCCCGGCAGCTTGATCGTGGACGTCTCCTGCGACGAGGGCATGGGCTTCAGCTGGGCGAAAACCACCACCTTTGCCGAGCCGATGTTCAAGGTCGGGGACCACATCGACTATTACGCTGTGGACCACAGCCCCTCCTACCTCTGGAATTCCTCCAGCTGGGAGATCAGCGAGGCGCTGCTGCCGTTCCTGGAAACAGTAATCTCCGGACCGGAGGCGTGGACCTCGAACGAGACCATCCGGCGGGCGATCGAAATCCGCGACGGTGTGGTCCTCAACCCGGATGTGCTGCAGTTCCAGCAGCGCGAGCCTGGCTTCCCGCACCGGCCGCTGGCGAGCTAGGACAGAGAGCGGACACAGGGGTCAGCGGCGTGCTGGCCGCTGTCCGAGCCGGCATAGGAGTGGCGGTTATGCCCTCTTCCCTGGTGCCGGAGGACCTGAAAATCATCACCCGCCGTTTCAACCTGCCGCCCGTGGGCGACGTCGATTTCACCCTCATCCGGAATCCGCTGGCCAATGCCGAGGTCATCGATGCCCTCACACAGGCGATCGTCGGCCGGACCCTGAAGCGCCCCGCCTGAGGCACCGGCTCGTCCGGCGACCGGCCGGCTGATCGACCCGGGCGCCGGCCCGTCCCGGCATTTCGGCCTGGTCGCGGCCCCGGATCCGCCGGCAGTACTTACGCGAAGGAGTACC
>JBKPJW010000072.1:0-12460 GCA_046730875.1 Actinomycetota bacterium
GCATGCGGGAGCGCCGCTCCAGAACGCCGCTCAGCCTCGGGCAGGAGGGACTCTCTGGCCGGCTTCGCACGAAATGTGGTGTCCTACTTGCAGGCGGACGACGCTGCCGACGGATCCCTGCTGGCCTTCTTCACCGACGCCGATACCAACAGTGCCGGCGAGGACGCTCCGTGGGCAGGACTGCTCAAAGAACTCGAGCTTGCCCTCGAGGCAGCTGGACTCCCAGTCAGGGACGCCTGGATCGTGGGGACCGAGTTCTGGCGCAACGCCCACTGCAGTGATCCGGAATGCTGCGCACCGCCCGGACGACCGGTGGAGCAGATCAGGAACAGCAGACTCAACGCGGAGATGGTTTTCCGCGGCAGCAGCATAGGTGCCGCGCCCGGCGCGGAAGGTACGACGCCCACGCGGCGGCGGGAGGATCCTGCTGTTTGCGCGGCGGAGGCCGGATGGTCGGAGCAATTCTCCCTGCGAAGGCGGAACCGGGCACAGTTCGCGCAGGTGCTCGATGTCTGGACGATGGTCCTGCAGGAAGCCATCGATCGGGAGCATCCTCCGGTCCTCGCCCCGGACACGCCCCCAATGGGCAAGCCCGCGTTGGGGGCGCCCGAGCACGCCGGACGCGTTCCTGACGCCAGGAACCTCGAGGCTGGAAATCCCCCGGCCGGGAATGGCGAATCCAACTCCGCCGGGGGGCCGCTTGAATTGTCACCGGAACTGGCTGGCTACCTGCGGGCAAGCCTGTGTATTTCGTCATGGCGGGACGCCGTCCTGGTGATGGCGGCAGCCGGCCGAGAGGCCGCAGAACGGGGCGCTGAAGACTTCGGCATGTTCGACACGGAAGCAGGGTCCACCGTATCGCCCGCACTCCTGCCCGTTTCCCGCTTCGGGCCCGCGCGCCGTCCCGTTTCGGCCGCGGCGTCGGGATCCACGCGTCGTTCCATCTCCGTTTCGAGCGCAGACCCGGTCCCCGGTTACGGGGAGGTCCTGCTTGGACTGGCACCTTCGGTTCCGGACTGGACGCAGATGGTCGGGCTCGAGAGGATCCTCAAGCTGCTCGGCGGGCTCGGAGACGGGGAACCAACTGCAGCCGCCGCGACTGCCCGGGGCTGGATTGAATGGTGCCGTGGACGCGGCTCCTACGCCGATGCCCTGTACCGGCAGGCGTTGCAGGACCGCCCGGGCTACAGGCTGGCGGAACTGCTGGCAGAACTTGGCCGTCGCGGCACTCTTTGCGGCTGGGCTGCCAGACGGGAGGCTGCCTGGCAGAAGTTTTCGCCTGACGCGGCCTGAGAGGATTTTCGGGGAGTTTGAAGGCTTGTGAACCGCTCGTGGCGCCAGAGCATGGCGCGACGCGGGAAGCTGTCGCAATATTGGGGACCCGGCATCCCGAAAGGCGCCCACGGAAAAAACCGTGAGACAATGGTTGCCGAGACCCGGTTGGGTCCGTGTATCAAGTGCCGTAATGAACCTTGGAAACAGGGAACATTAAGGCCGCCCCAGCAGTTCTACTAAGTGGCTCTGCTGGTCGTGGTTCGCACCTGATGTTGAACACGGACTTGACAGGGTCATAGTGGTGTTGCCCGTATGGCGATCCGCAGACCGCAGCTAGAAAGGTTTTCAGTGACCCCGTCTTCCGCGAAGAAGGAACCCGCCGACCAGGCCGAAACATCCCCTGAGGAGAAGAAGGCGGCGACCAACGCCAAGCGCGCCGCCACGCGTGCAGCCAATAAGGCTGTCAAGGACGCCGCTTCCGCAGAGGGTGGCGACACAGTCGCCAAGCCTGAGCCCAAGAAGCGCGGGCCTAAGCCCGGCGCCAAAGCCGCGGCAGAGGCCGCGGGCAAATCAGCCAGTGACTCCGGTGATGACGAAGAGGTCGATGAGGATCTCGACGACATCGCGCCCGACGCCGCCGAACTCGGCGACGAAGTAGAAGGCGAAGAGGTCGCCGGCAAGGCCGCAGCGACCACCGGTACCGGCTTCGTCTACTCCGACGCCGACGACGACGACGCCCCCGTGCAGCAGGTCATGTCCGCCGGCGCCACCGCCGACCCCGTCAAGGACTACCTGAAGCAGATCGGTAAGGTCGCCCTGCTGAACGCTGAGCAGGAAGTGGACCTGGCCCTGCGAATCGAGGCCGGCCTCTTCGCCGAGGAAAAGATCGCCGCCGACGACGGCACCATGGACCCGAAGCTCAAGCGCGAGCTCGAATTCGTCATCCACGACGGAAAGCGCGCCAAGAACCACCTGCTGGAGGCCAACCTCCGCCTCGTGGTCTCGCTGGCCAAGCGGTACACCGGGCGCGGCATGCTGTTCCTGGACCTGATCCAGGAAGGCAACCTGGGCCTGATCCGTGCGGTGGAGAAGTTCGACTACACCAAGGGCTTCAAGTTCTCCACCTATGCGACCTGGTGGATCCGCCAGGCCATTACCCGTGCCATGGCAGACCAGGCCCGCACCATCCGTATCCCGGTGCACATGGTCGAAGTCATCAACAAGCTGGCCCGCGTTCAGCGCCAGATGCTGCAGGACCTCGGCCGGGAACCCACACCGGAAGAACTCGCCCTCGAACTCGACATGACCCCGGAAAAGGTCGTGGAGGTTCAGAAGTACGGCCGCGAGCCCATCTCGCTGCACACCCCGCTTGGCGAGGACGGCGACTCCGAATTCGGTGACCTCATCGAGGACTCCGAAGCTGTTGTCCCGGCCGATGCGGTGAGCTTCACCCTGCTGCAGGAACAGCTGCACTCGGTGCTGGACACGTTGTCCGAGCGCGAGGCCGGTGTGGTCGCAATGCGCTTCGGCCTCACCGACGGGCAGCCGAAAACTTTAGACGAAATCGGCAAGGTCTACGGTGTGACGCGCGAGCGTATCCGGCAGATCGAATCCAAGACCATGTCCAAGCTGCGGCACCCGTCGCGCTCACAGGTCCTGCGCGACTACCTGGACTGATAGCCAGCTGATCGCACGTGACCGCGGGCTGGGCGCGGTACACGGCAACGCGGGGTCACCTCCCGCCCTTGCCTCTCCGGAGGAACGGGCAGGACGTGGCCCCGCGTTGCTGTTGCTGCCGCCATGCTGCTGCAATCGAAGTGCTTTGCTGCGGCCAGCTAGGAAACATGTCACAGCGGACGCATCGATTAACGCGTCAGGGCCCCTCCGATACGGAGGGGCCCTGACTCAGTGGTCTCAGGTCGGCCGGAACCCTGTAGGGTTCCGGACCATATCCGGTGTGGTCTAGTCGACCGGGACCGGGGCCTTCTCGTGAAGGCGGCCTGTCTCGTCATGCCAGTCTGAGCTGAGCGGCTTGAGTGTCGGCTCTACGGCACGGGCGTGGTGGCCGCAGAAAAGAAGCTCACCGCCGGAGGCGCCGAGAACAACCCGGACATATGCCTGTGCTCCGCAACGATCGCACCGGTCTGCGGCGGTCAGTGTGCGGTCCGCAACTGCTGTTGTCATGTTCGGCCTCCTTAGTAGATCGGTATACCTATATAACCAGCATTCGTGGCCAAACCATGGCTTGGATGGGCAACTTTCGCTGTCCGCGTATCACGTCTCAATAACGGGGAGGGGCCGGACAGCCCCTGTGGGAGTGGCAAACCGGGGAGGACCCGGACTCCGACTACCCTTGGAAGAGCGTTAAGTACTGTGACTGGCCGGCTGCGCACGCTGCACCGCCCGTCCCGATCCTGTGAGGAGTTCACGACCCGTGGCACCCAGTTCTGATTACACCGCCCGGCACCTTTCCGTGCTGGAGGGCCTCGAGGCCGTCCGCAAGCGCCCGGGCATGTACATCGGCTCCACCGACTCCCGCGGACTCATGCACTGCCTCTGGGAAATCATCGACAACTCCGTCGACGAGGCCCTCGCGGGCTTCGGCCACGACATCAAGATCATCCTCCATGCGGACAATTCGGTGGAGATTCACGACGACGGCCGTGGCATCCCCGTCGACGTGGAACCGAAAACCGGGCTGACCGGCGTCGAGGTGGTTTTCACTAAACTGCACGCCGGCGGAAAGTTTGGCGGGGGTTCCTACACGGCTTCCGGCGGCCTGCACGGCGTGGGCGCCTCCGTGGTCAACGCGCTGTCGGCCCGCCTCGACGTCGAAGTGGACCGCGGCGGCAAGACGTACAAGATGTCCTTCCGCCGCGGGGAGCCCGGCCGGTTCAAGGATCCCGGCACCAAGCCGGACCCGGCGACCCTCTTCGAGCCCTTCATCGACGGTTCTGTGCTGGACGTCGTGGGGAAGGCCAAGCGCGGCGTGACGGGGACCCGGATCCGTTACTGGGCGGACCGGCAGATATTCACGCCCGATGCCAAGTTCTCCTACGACGATCTCGCCGCGCGTGCCCGCCAGACCTCATTCCTGGTCCCGGGGCTGAAGCTCACGGTCCGGGATGAACGCAGGGTTGCCGGCACGCCGGGCGAAGCGGGCCCGCATGAGGAGGTCTTCCACCACGACGGCGGCATCTCGGAGTTTGTCGAGTTCCTTGCCGCCGACCCGGCCGTCACAGACGTCTGGCGCCTGCACGGTGCGGGGAAGTTCAAGGAAACCGTGCCCGTCCTCGACGAGAAGGGCCACAGCCATCTCGCGGAGGTCGAACGCGACTGTGAAGTCGACGTGGCGCTGCGCTGGGGGATCGGCTACGACAGCACGGTCCGCACCTTCGTCAACATCATTTCCACGCCCAAGGGCGGTACCCACCAGTCCGGCTTCGAGCAGGCCCTTCTCAAGACCTTCCGCAAGGCCGTGGAGACGAATGCCCGCAAGCTCAAGGCCGGCAACGACAAGATCGAAAAAGACGACATCTTTGCCGGCCTGACGGCGGTCCTGACCGTCCGGCTGGCCGAACCGCAGTTCGAGGGCCAGACCAAGGAAATCCTGGGCACCTCCGCCGTCCGGGCCATTGTGGCCAAGGTGGTCGAGAAGGAAATCACCGCGAAGCTGACCTCCTCCAACCGCAACGACAAGGCCCATTCCGCGCTGCTGCTGGAAAAAATCGTCAGCGAGATGAAGTCGCGCATCTCGGCGCGCGTCCACAAGGAAACCCAGCGCCGCAAGAATGCACTGGAGACTTCCTCCATGCCCACCAAGCTCGCCGACTGCCGCACTGACGACGTCGAACGCTCCGAACTGTTCATTGTCGAAGGTGACTCCGCGCTCGGCACCGCCAAGCTGGCGAGGTCCTCGGACTTCCAGGCGCTCCTGCCGATCCGCGGCAAGATCCTGAACGTCCAAAAGGCTTCTGTGGGGGACATGCTCTCCAACGCCGAGTGCGCGGCCCTGATCCAGGTGGTGGGCGCCGGCTCCGGCCGCACGTTCGACATCGGCGCGGCGCGGTACGGCAAAGTGATCCTCATGACGGACGCCGACGTCGACGGCGCGCACATCCGCACGCTGCTGCTGACGCTGTTCTTCCGCTACATGCGCCCGATGATCGACGAGGGCCGCGTCTTCGCCGCCGTCCCGCCGCTGCACCGTGTGGAGGTCATCAACGCCGGCCAGAAGGCCAATGAGATGATCTACACCTACGCCGAGGCCGAGCTTCACGTCCTGCTCGCGCGGCTCGCCAAGGAGGGCAAACGCTACAAGGAACCGATCCAGCGGTACAAGGGCCTGGGCGAGATGGATGCCGAACAGTTGGCCGAAACCACCATGGACCCGCGTCACCGGACACTCCGCAAGGTCGGGATCGAGAACGCCAAGCAGGCCGAAGAGACTTTCGACCTGCTCATGGGCTCCGACGTTGCACCGCGCAAGGACTTCATCATTGCGGGCGCCGCAAGCCTGGACCGGGAGCGCATCGACGCCTAAGTTGCTCCAGTAGCAGCGCCGACAGCTGCACCGACCGCTCAACTGAACGCTTCGCCGCGCTTCTGGCGGGGCGGTCCGGCGTTGAATGCGAGGATCAGGGTGGCAGAGGTCCTGTGCTAGCCGAGCAGGCCGGGAACCAGCAAAAGTGCCGTCGGCACGGCAAGCAGCAGTGCACAGGCCGCCACAACAGCGGCGCGCAGCGGCTCCGACAGCGGCGGGCGAGGGGAGAGCAGGCGGCTGACACGGGACGCCGTCGTGCCGGCTGAGCCGGTCCCGCCGGTGGCACCCGGCTGAATGGGGTCGCCGTCGGGCAGGTCAGCCTCGCCGAATGCCAGGCGCGCCGCCGGAGCGGCGGGGGAACCGCTGGCCACAATGGCGATCGCCCGGATGAGCGTGGCCCTGCTCTCCGTCCTGAGCGCGACGTCGTCGGCCAGCATCTCGATGAGGGAGTTGACTGCCTCCTGCGCCAGCCTGGTGGTGGGCAGCCACGGCAGGGCCTGGCGCCACGCCGCGAAGGCCCAGAGCAGCAGATGGTGGCGCTGGCTCAGGTGCGCGTTTTCGTGAATCAGCACCGCACGGAGCTCATCGGGTTCCAGCGCAGCCATGAGCCCGTCGGAGAGAACCGTCACGGAGCGTGCGCCCCCGGGCAGGCAGTAGGCCACAGGTGAGTCCACGTTCAGGACCACGGTGCCCGGGCCGTCCAAGGACGGCGAGGCGAGCAGATCCAGCAGTTCGCGGTGGCGGCGGCGCTGGCGCTGGATCTTGTAGTACGTCAGCAGCAGGGTGAACACCAGGTGAGCCGTCAGCAGGGCCGCGGCCGAGAGCGCAAAGATATGCCAGAAGCCCAGATCCGTGGTGGGCGCATTGTTAAAGACCATGCCCGCCAGGGCCCGTAGGCCGGAAAGCAGGTTGTCCCCGATCGGCTCGAGCCCGTAGACCAGCATGGCACCGATCATCGAGAGGCCACCGGCCAGGGCGATTGCCTGCCAGAGGAGCATCGCCGTGAAGGGGGAGCGCGAGGGCCACTGGGCGCGGGAGAGAAGGATAGGCACCGGCCACGCCAATGCTATCGCCAGGACCGCCAGAAGATATGAGGTCCAGAACATGGGGCGCTAGCTGCGGCCCAACAGCTTGCGCAGGGTTTCTGCTTCGTTGTCCGTAACGGAACCAATGAACCGGGCCAATACAGCCTCGCGGTCCGGGGCGGAGCCGAGGACCTCGTGCATGAGTTCCGCTGTATGGTCCGCGCGGCTGGAGACGGCCTGGTACCGGTGCGGGCGGGTTCCGCGTTCGCGTTCCACAAGGCCCTTCCGCTCGAGGCGCGAGAGCACGGTCAGGACCGTGGTGACCGCGAGGTCCTTGCCCTCGTGTCCGGCGGTTCCGTCCTGGGGGCGGGTGCTCTGTGCGAGGAGATCGCGCAGCGTGTTGGCCGTCGCAGCTTCTTGGCCTGCCCAGAGCAAGTCCATCACTGCCCGTTCCAGTTCACCGAGACTTGCCATCACGTACATCCTTCTATGATTGCCGCTCCGGCATCGTGCTGGCGTGATGCGGGTGCCTGCCGGGGCGGGTGTGAATACTACGTCTTCAATTTACCGCTTTTATAGCATTATTTCTACATGAAGTAGAACACGGCGCGCCGGCGTGTCGGGCGGCAGGGCGGCGGCGGAAGCGTGGGCTGTCCGGCCCATTGCAGGCCGTGACGTGCCGTGGGAGTCTGAGTTACAGGGAAGGGCTGTTGTGTTCTACACTCTGTAGAAGACTTACTTCTACGCCACGTAGAAGTTGCTGGAACCTAGTCAAGAGTAGGGACTGCCTTGGACGCCTTGGAAATCGCACGCTGGCAATTCGGAATCACCACGGTCTACCACTTCATGATGGTGCCGCTCACGATCGGCCTTGGCCTGGTGGTAGCTGTGATCCAGACGCTCTGGTACCGCACCGGAAAGCCGGAATATCTGCGCATGACCAAGTTCTGGGGCAAGCTCTTCCTGATCAACTTCATCATGGGCGTCGCCACCGGAATCGTGCAGGAATTCCAGTTCGGCATGGCCTGGAGCGAGTACAGCCGGTTTGTCGGTGATGTGTTCGGCGCCCCGCTGGCCATGGAAGCGCTCCTGGCCTTCTTCGTGGAGTCAACCTTCCTGGGCCTGTGGATCTTCGGCTGGAAACAACTCAAACCCGGCATTCACCTGGCCTGCCTCTGGATCGCCGTGATTGGGTCCTTCTTCTCGGCCTACTTCATCATCGTGGCCAACAGCTGGATGCAGCACCCGGTCGGCGTCGAAATGGTCAACGGCCGTCCCGTCATGACCGACGCGTGGGCCGTCTTCACCAACAACACCGCGCTGGTCGCCGTGCCGCACACCCTGTTCGGCTCCCTCGCCGTCGCCGGCGGATTCCTGCTCGGCATCGCCTGGTACCACCTGTGGCGCCGCCGCCACGACGGGATCGACACGATCGGTGCCGACGGCAGGGTGATTCCCGGCGAAGTTGCCGCGATCCTCGGCCGGGACCGCAGCGACCACACCGTCTGGATCCGCTCGCTGCGGATCGGAGCCGTCGTCGCCATGATTTCCTTCGCGGGCACCGCCGTCACCGGAGACCTGCAGGGCAAGCTCATGTTCGAGCAGCAGCCCATGAAGATGGCCGCCGCCGAGGCGGCCTGCCACGACGGCACAGGCTTCTCAGTCCTTAGCGTCGGCAACGTAGGCGCCAAGAACTGCGATGACATCGTCGCCGTGATCGAGGTTCCCGGCATCCTGTCGTTCCTGGCCAAGGGCGACTTCACCACCGAGGTCAAGGGCGTCAACAGCCTCCTGGACGAGTACCAGGCGAAGTACGGCACCACGCTCCCGGACAACCCGATGTACGGGGACCGCGCCGGCCAGGAAATCCAGTACGTGCCGGTCATGGAAGTAACCTACTGGGGCTTCCGGATGATGATCGGCTTCGGCGGTATCGCCGCTCTCGCCGCGCTTGTGGCACTCTGGGCTACCCGCAAGGGAACCGTGCCGGCATCCCGTGGTCTCATGCGTGTGGCGGTGTTCGGTATCCTCGCGCCGTTCGGTGCCAACGCCGCGGGCTGGATCTTCACCGAGATGGGCCGTCAGCCGTTCGTCGTCGCTCCGAACCCGGACCCCAGCGGAATCGACCAGGTCTTCATGTTCACCGCCGCGGCCGTCTCACCGGGGGTCTCGGCCGGGGAGATCCTGACCTCACTGATCGTGCTGACGTCCATCTACGCGGCGCTGCTGGTGGTGGAGGTCAAGCTCCTGGTCAAGTACGTCCGCGGCGGCGTGGCCTCGGCCATGCCGGAACTTGTGCACGCTCCCGTCGACGAGAACGAAGACAAAACTCCCCGGGGCGGCCCGGGCAAGCCGGACGGCGACGACGTCCTGGCCTTCGCCTACTAGCCGCCCGCACCCAGCAACCCAGCAACCCCACACCAAAAAGCGCAGAGGATTCTCAGCATGGAACTGCTTCCCACCATCTGGTTCATTGCCATCGCGGTGCTGTGGACGGGCTATCTCTTTCTCGAGGGCTTCGATCTCGGCGTCGGCATGCTGATGAAGGGTTTCGCCCGCGACAACACGGAGCGCCGCGTCCTGATCAACACGATCGGTCCGGTCTGGGACGGCAACGAGGTCTGGCTCCTGACCGCCGGCGGTGCCACCTTCGCCGCCTTCCCGCTCTGGTACGCCTCGCTGTTCTCCGCGTTGTACCTGCCGCTCCTGCTGGTCCTTGTGGCGCTCATCTTCCGTGCTGTCGCCTTCGAGTACCGCGGCAAGGTGGATCACCCCAAGTGGCGCGCCCGCTGGGACTGGGCCATCTCGGCCGGTTCGTTCGTCGCGGCCTTCGGCGTCGGTGCCGCACTGGCCCTGACCACCACGGGAGTGCCGCTGGACGCCAACGGTGACCGTGAGGGGGGCCCGTTCGCGTGGTTCAGCGGCTACGCCGTACTGGGCGGACTCGCCGTCGTCGGGTTCTCGCTTCTGCACGGGTTGGGGTTCCTGGCGCTGAAGACCGACGGCGAAGTCCGCCACCGGGCGCGGGCATGGTTTGTCCGGTTCCTGCCCGTACTGTTGCTGCCGATTGCCGGCTGGGCGGTTAGCCTGCAGCTGCTCAGCGGCGAAGCCTGGACTATCGCCGCGGTGGTTGCCGCCATCGTCGCCGCAGTACTGGCGTGGAACTTCGCCCGCAAGGGAGCCGAAGGCCGTGCGTTCATGTCGCTGGGAGCCTTCCTCCTGCTGGGCAGCGCGTCAATCTTCGGTGCCGCATTCCCCGTGGTGCTGCCCTCCACCGTGGATCCCGCGTTCAACCTGACGGTCACCAACGCCTCGTCTTCGGATTACACCCTGGGCCTGATGAGTATTGTGGCCTGCGTCGGGCTGCCCCTGGTCCTGGCGTACCAGGCCTGGACCTATTGGGTGTTCCGGCGCCGGGTGAGCGCAGCCCACATCCCCGAGGCCCACAGCTTCCTTCCTGCGATCGCCGCCAAAGCGCTGGCACCTAAGGACTAACTTCCCTGATGAGACCCTTCCCCGCCGGCCCGGCGACCCGTTCCGCGCTCTACCTGCTGGGCCTGCTGGCCGCCCTGAAAGCGCTGTCTCTTGTGCTGATGGCTCAGGCTGTCGCATCGATGCTCGCCGGACTTGCGGGGCATGACCCCGGCTGGGCCGACCAGCTCGTTCTGGGCGTCGTCGGGGGCGTCCTGCGCTCACTTACCGTGTGGGCCCAGGCGGTAGCCTCACGACGGGCGGCGCTGGGGGTGAAGGAGGAGCTGCGCTCGCAGCTGCTGGACCAGGCACTTCGGAACGGAACGCGGGCCGCCGGGCCCACAGATGGCGGGCTGGCTATCCTGGCCACCCGGGGACTCGACGCGCTGGACAACTACTACACCCAGTTCCTGCCCGCGCTGGTGAACTGCGCGGCCATCCCGTTGCTGCTGGGTGTCCGCATTCTGTTCGCCGACTGGATCAGCGCAGTGGTGGTGGTGCTGACGGTACCGCTGGTGCCACTGTTCATGGTCCTGATCGGTCGGTATACAGAGGACCGCGTCAAGGAAGCCCAGTCCGCGCTGGCACGGCTCTCCGGCCACATGCTCGAGCTCGCCAAGGGCCTGCCGGTCCTCGTGGGCCTGGGCAGGGCTGCCGCCCAGCGAAAGGCGCTGGAGGATATGTCCGAGGAGTATCGGTCCCGGACCATGGGGACATTGCGCACGGCTTTCCTGTCCGCCCTGGCCCTGGAGCTGATTGCCACGATTTCCGTGGCGGTGGTTGCCGTGTTCATCGGCGTCCGCCTGGTTCACGGGGACATGGCGCTCGAGGCGGGGCTGCTTGCGCTCATCCTCGCCCCCGACTGCTACCTGCCGCTGCGTGAGTTGGGCACCGCACACCACGCCAGCGATGAAGGTCGGGCCGCGCTCGCCGCAACCACTGAGGTCATTGCGGATCCGGGAGCCGTACCGCTGAGCCCGGCTCCCGCCGCTGTGGACGGGACTGTCGTGGGCCGGACTCAGCGGGACGGCCAGGGTTCGTCAGCCGCAGGCCCGCCTCCGGTGATCGTGGACGGGCTTGCGGTTCGTTTCGGCGGACGCACGGATGACGCCGTCGGGCCGCTGAGCTTCATCGTTCCTGCCGGCCGGATCACTGCCCTTGACGGACCCAGCGGTGCCGGCAAGAGCACGGTGCTTGGCGTCCTCGCCGGAACCATTGGAACCGGCGCGGGCACCATGATTTCCGGACGCATCGGCGGATTTACGACCGCGGAGGTCGCCTGGGTGCCACAGCACCCCGTCATGGTGGCGTCGACGGTGCTGGACGAGGTCCGCCTGTATCTCGGCGCTCCTGGCTTTGGATCCGGCTCTGACGCACCCGCCGGCGCTGTGGAGGCTGGCACTGTCATGATCGTGGCCGGCGGTGCTGGAGCCGACGCTACGGCTACGCCGGCCAGAGCTCCGGCCACTCCGGCCGCCAACCTGACCGGTGCGGACAGCGAAGCGGCAGCGGCAAGGCGGTGCCTGGCGGCCGTGGCCGCGGAGCACTTGGCAGCCAAGCACCCTGCCGAGCTGAGCCCGGGGGAGCTGCGGCGGGTCGCGCTGGCCCGCGGACTGGCCCGGATCGAGGCCGGCGCCACTGTGCTGCTCCTTGATGAGCCCACCGCCCATCTGGACCGGGAATCGGCCACAGTGGTTACGCGGGCCCTGGCCGGGCTTCGCGGCCAGGTGACCGTGCTGCTCGTCGCGCACGACCGGCACACTCGGGAACTGGCCGACACTCTCGTCGCGGTCGCCCCGCAGCCCGGCGGCCACCACGGCATCGAACATCCTTACACCGGCACGACCCTGCCGGCATCCTCCGGGCGGGAGGCGGCCTTGCCGAATGCGGCAAACCGTCCGCCGTCGGCGGTGCACGGCGCGTCCCCCAGCCCGAACCTGAGACCGACGTCAGGCCTGAGCCTGAGCGTGGACCCCAGCCCCGCACCGGCCCCTGAGGCGGCCGCGACGCGGGCGTTGGAGACGCTCGCGTCGGTTGCGGCGTCCGCGGGGGCAGGGGCTGACTCCGCGCCTCCCCGGGCCACCAGCGCGGACGGTTCAGTCGCCGCCGACACTGCCACCCCGTCTGCCGGCCCGTCCGCCAGCTC
>JBKPJW010000073.1:0-2595 GCA_046730875.1 Actinomycetota bacterium
CGTGGGCTCGGAGATGTGTATAAGAGACAGGTTCGGCTTCGCCGACAACCTGCAAAGCATCGTGACGATCATCGGCACCCCGGTGCCGAGCCAGTTCATGGCCATGCTGCCGTACATCGTGACCGTGTTCGCCGTGGCCGGACTCGTCGGCCGCTCCCGCCCGCCGGCGGCCGACGGCATACCGTACATCAAGGGCTGACGGTGGAGAGTAGCGCCGTGGATTGGGCCGCGCTGGAAGCCGCGGCAGTCTCCGCCATGAAGAACGCCTACGCGCCGTATTCGAAGTTTCCGGTGGGGGCCGCGGCCCTGACCGGAGACGGCCGGATCGTCAGCGGCTGCAACGTCGAAAACGCCAGCTACGGGCTGACCCTCTGCGCCGAGTGCGCCCTAGTGGGCAACCTGCAGATGACGGGCGGGGGCCTGCTCCGCGCCTTTTACTGCGTCGATGCCGGCGGAAACGTCCTCATGCCGTGCGGGCGCTGCCGCCAGCTGCTTTACGAATTCCGGGCTCCGGACATGGAGCTCATGACCACGCAGGGAATCAGGACCATGGACCAGGTCCTTCCCGATGCCTTTGGCCCCCAACACCTGGAGGAACCCCGGTGACACTTCCGACACAGACAACCAACAACACTGAAGCGTTCGACGCCGTCGACATCATCCGCATTAAACGGGACAAAGGCGTGCTCAGCCCCGCCCAGATCGACTGGACGATCGACGCGTACACCCGCGGCGCCATCGCCGACGAACAGATGGCCGCCCTGAACATGGCCATCCTGCTCAACGGCATGGACC
The DNA here is from genome assembly GCA_046730875.1 of Actinomycetota bacterium. Lineage (GTDB taxonomy): Bacteria > Actinomycetota > Actinomycetes > Actinomycetales > Micrococcaceae > Arthrobacter. The sequence goes on from JBKPJW010000073.1 coordinate 796, forward strand.
GGGCCGAGATCTCCCGCTGGACGGCGGCCATGATCGCCTCCGGCGAGCGGATGGACTTCTCCAGCCTGCGGCGGCCCGACGGCGGCGTGAAGGCCACGTCGGACAAGCACTCCACGGGCGGCGTCGGGGACAAGATCACCCTCCCGCTGGCGCCCCTGGTGGCGGTTTTTGGCGTGGCGGTGCCGCAACTCTCGGGCCGCGGTTTGGGCCACACCGGCGGCACCCTGGACAAACTCGAGGCCATCCCGGGCTGGCGCGCGGCCCTGAGCAATGAGGAAATGCTGGCCCAGCTCCAGGACGTCGGGGCGGTCATCTGCGCTGCGGGCGCGGGACTGGCCCCGGCGGACAAAAAGCTTTACGCGCTCCGCGATGTCACCGGGACCGTGGAAGCCATTCCGCTGATCGCGTCCTCGATCATGAGCAAGAAGATCGCCGAGGGCACCGGCTCGCTGGTGCTCGACGTCAAGGTGGGCAGCGGCGCGTTCATGAAGGACGAGGCCGGCGCCCGCGAACTGGCCGAGACCATGGTGGCCTTGGGCAAGGACGCCGGGGTCAACACCGTTGCCCTGCTTACGAACATGCACACACCCCTGGGCCTCACCGCGGGCAACGCGATCGAAGTCGAGGAATCGGTGGAGGTCCTCGCCGGAGGCGGTCCGGACGACGTCGTCGAACTCACCGTCCGGCTCGCGGAGGAAATGCTGGCGTGCGCCGGAGTCCGCGACGCCGACCCCCGGGCTGCGCTGCGTGACGGCCGGGCCATGGATGTCTGGAACCGGATGATTCAGGCGCAGGGCGGCGACCCGCGCGCCAAGCTCCCGGTCGCCAGGGAATCCGAGGTCATCTATGCAGCGGCCGACGGCGTCCTGGTGGAGCTCGATGCGATGGCAGTCGGCGTCGCTGCCTGGCGCCTCGGCGCGGGACGCGCCCGCAAGGAGCACCAGGTCCAGGCCGGCGCCGGAGTGCGGATGCACGCCAAACCCGGTGCCACGGTCAAGGCGGGCGAACCGCTCATGACCCTCCTGACGGACACCCCGGAGAAGTTCGAGCGTGCCAAGGAAGCGCTCGAACACGCCGCCGTGATCGCACCGGAGGGCTCCCGCCCGGCCCAGAAGCTCATCATCGACCGCATCGCCTGACAGCCGGTTTGCCCTTGTCCCTTGTGGTCCCCAACCCCGAGGTTTAAGCGCCACAAGGGACAAGGGCAAGCCGCGGCAAAGGGCCGGCCGGTACACTGACTCGACAGCAACACCCTTGAAGCGCGGGCCCGGCTCCGGCCGCGCCTGCGCTTGAAGGATCTCTGTCCGATGGACCTATCAGGCCCCGCCGCGCGTTAGGAAGCTGTGCAGGCAATCAACGACTTCATCCTCGCCGCCGCAGGACAGCCCTGGGTCCTCGTGCTCGTGTTCGCCTGCTGCCTGATTGACGGTTTCTTCCCGCCGATCCCGAGCGAATCGGTGGTTGTGGGCCTGGCAGCCGTCGCCGCCACGGCGCACGTTCCCAATCCCGCGCTCCTGTTCGCAACCGCGGCCGCCGGGGCGTTCCTGGGCGACAACATCGCCTACCTGATCGGCCGGAGGGTCGGAACACGGCGCTGGGGCTGGATGCGCGGACCCAGGATGCAGGCGGCGTTTCTGTGGGCCGGACGGGAACTGCGGAAACGCCCGGCGTCACTGATCCTGGTGGCGCGCTTCGTTCCGATCGGACGGGTGGCCGTCAACCTGACCGCCGGCGCCACGCACTACCCGAGGCCCCGATTCATCAGCCTGACCGTGCTCTCGGCGCTCCTCTGGGCCGGCT
>JBKPJW010000074.1:0-9227 GCA_046730875.1 Actinomycetota bacterium
GCACCCCGCAGGCTCCTAAGCCGTGTCGGCCGCCGGACATGCCCATTCGTCGCGGGACGGAGTGGCCCGGCTACGGGCATCCCACGGGACATGTCCACTCTCGGGCGCAGCCACGGGGCACGATGCCGCTATGTCCGCGTCCCGGTCCCAAGGCTGGACATGTCCGGTGGGCTTAGGGAGCATGTCCGCGCCCCAGTCCCAAGCCTGGACATGTCGACTCCCGGTCCCCGCTGCCGGGCAATCCCACGGGACATGTCCACTTGCTGGCGCAGCTGCAGGGCACAGTGTCACCATGTCCGCGCCCCGGTCCCAAGCCTGCACATGTCCGGTGGGCCTAGGGAGCATGTCCGCGCCCGGGTCCCATTGCTGGACATGTCCCTTGGGGTTAGGGGCATGCCCAGTCCCGGGCCCCGAGCAAGGACATGTCGACTGCCGGCCCCGGCTGCCGGGCAATCCCACGGGACATGTCCGTTCGCGCCTCAGTCCCAAGCCTGGACATGTCGACTCCCGGTCCCCGCTGCCGGGCAATCCCACGGGACATGTCCACTCCCGGGCGCAGCCACCGGGCACAATGCCGCTATGTCCGCGCCCCGGTCCCAAGCCTGGACATGTCCGGTGGGCTTAGGGAGCATGCCCGCGACCCGGCAGCGGCCTGCCCCGGCACCGGCATCGCCCCCGGACAATCCGAGCGCCGCGCGGCTACGAATGCCATGTATGAACAAACCCAGCATGGAGCCCAGCCAGCGGTCCCGCGGCGCCACGGCCCTGGCCGCGGTGGCCGGCGTGGCCGCCGCCGCCGTCGTCCTGTCCGTCGCGGAACTGATCGGCGCGTTCTTCACGGCGCGGGCGACGCCACTGATTGCGTTGGGCTCCACGTTCATCGACTTCACGCCGCCGTGGATGAAGGACTTTGCCATTGCCACGTTCGGCACCAACGACAAGGCTGCGCTGTTCGTCGGTATGGGTGTCACGATCCTGCTGCTCGCGTGCGTGCTCGGCGTCGTGGCGTACCGGAAGTGGGTGCTCGGCGTCGCGGGCGTGCTGCTGATGGGCGCCATCATTGTCGGCAGCGTGGTGACCCGGGCCAGCGTCAAGCCGGTCGACGCCATCCCTTCCCTGATCGGCACGGTGGCAGGGCTCGTGGTGCTGCGGCTGCTGATGACCCGGCTGTGGCGGATGGAGGAGTGGCCGGACCGGGCCGCCGACCTCGCCGCGAAGGAACCCGAGCGCCCGGCAACCACCCGGCGGGGATTCTTCACCGCCGTCGGGGTCACCGCGGCCGCTTCGACGATAGCGGCCGCCGGCGGCCGGATACTCGGCGCCGCCCGCAGCAACGTAGCCGCGGCCCGGGAGTCGCTGCGGCTGCCCGTGCCTGCCAAGGCCGCCGCCGCGGTCCCGGCCGGTGTCCAGTCCCAGGCCCCCGGGGTCACGCCGTGGCTGACCCCGAACACTGACTTTTACCGGATCGACACGGCCCTGAGTGTGCCGGAGATCAACGCCCAGGACTGGGAGCTGCGCATCCACGGCCTCGTGGAACAGGAGGTCCGGCTCAGCTATCAGGATCTCCTCGACGCCGAGCTCATCGAATCCCACGTCTCCCTGACCTGCGTGTCCAACCCGGTGGGCGGCAACCTGGCCGGGAACGCCAAGTGGCTGGGCATGCCCATCCGCGATGCCCTGAAGCTGGCCCGGCCCCAGCAGGGCGCCGACATGGTGCTGTCCACCTCGGTTGACGGCTTCAGCGCCTCCACGCCCCTGGAGGTCCTTCAGGACGACCGGGACGCGATGCTGGCGATCGGGATGAACGGCGAGGCCCTGCCGCTGGAACACGGCTACCCGGTGCGGATGGTGGTTCCCGGGCTGTACGGCTTCGTCTCCGCCACCAAGTGGGTGGTGGACCTGGAGGTGACCCGGTTCGCGGACAGCAAGGCCTACTGGACCCAGCGCGGCTGGTCCGAGCGCGGCCCGATCAAGACCATGGCGCGGGTGGAAGTGCCCAAGTCCTTCGCCAAGGTCGCTGCGGGAAGGGTCGCAATCGGCGGTACGGCGTGGGCCCAGACCCGCGGGATCACGAAGGTCGAGGTGCAGATCGACAGCGGCCCCTGGACCCAGGCCGTACTCTCCGACGAGGCCTCCCTCATCACGTGGCGGCAGTGGTCCCTGGACTGGGACGCCACGCCCGGCCCGCACTACATCAAGGTCCGCGCCACGGACGGCACGGGCGAAGTCCAGACGGACAAGCGGGCGGACCCGGTTCCGGACGGCGCCTCCGGCTGGCAGTCGGTCATGGTGACCGTGGAGTAACCGCTGTATCCGCACCCGACACCATAGACTTGCCGCATGGCTTTAAACCCGCATGCAACCTTCACCGTTGACTCCGCCGTCGAACTGGCAGTCATTGAACGCAGCGGCTTCGTGGAGTCCCGCCATATCGGCTCGGCTGTTGTGCTGGCGGCGGATGGAACCGTAGTGATCGAGCTTGGCGATGTCACCGCCCCCATCCTTGCCCGGTCCACGCTCAAACCCCTGCAGGCCCTGGCCTCGATGCAGTCCGGGGTGCCTCTGCGGGGAGCCCAGGTGGCCATCGCGTGCGGCAGCCACATCGGCTCCCTGGACCACATGGATGTGGTCGAGGGCATGCTGAAGGCGGCAGGAGCCAAGGAAGACCAGCTGCAGTGCCCGGCCGACTGGCCCCAGGATGAGACCGCCCGGAACTGGCTTGTCCAGACCGAGCGCGGCAGGTCCCGGCTTGCCTTCAACTGCTCGGGCAAGCACGCGGCGTTCCTTTGGGCATGCACGGAGAACGGCTGGGACAAGAACAGCTACCTCGAGCCGAACCACCCGCTGCAGCAGCGCATCCGCTCCGTCATCGAGGAGTACTGCGGCGAACGCATCGCCCACCTCGGCATCGACGGCTGCGGCGCGCCGGTTGCTGCCGTCTCCCTGACCGGCCTGGCCCGGGCTTACTCGAAGCTGGCCAAGGCTCCGGGCGACAAGAACTCGAACGCGCGGGCCGCCACGATTGCCACGTCCATGCTGGACTACCCGTGGGCTGTCCAGGGCCGCGGACAGGCCAACACGATCGTCATGGACGAGCTCGGCATCCTGGCCAAGATCGGCGCCGAGGGCGTGCTGGTCATGGCCACCCGCCAGGGCGTGTCCGTTGCCATCAAGATGCTCGACGGCAACATCCGGGCCACTACCCTCATCGGGCTGACGCTGCTCGCCGCGTCCGGCGCCGTCGAAATTCCTGAGGTGTCCAGCGTGCTGGACAAGGTGGTGGACCCCGTGCTGGGCGGCGGACGCCCGGTCGGCAAGATCCGGCTGGGGCGCGCCGTCGCGGCGCTGCTGGACTAGCAAACCCGCAGGCTGGAGGCAGGAACATGGCTGTAGCGCGCCGCCGGATCGGCGTCGAAGAGGGCCGCGCGGCGCTCTCCGCATGGCAGGACGCCAACCCAGCACCCGGGGCCGCACCCGGCACCGGGGGAACCAGCGCCGTCCCGCGCAACACGATCGCGACGGCGGTGCGCTACTCCCTGGAGGAGGTCAGCGCCCGAGCGCCCGGCAATTCCGTTGAAGTGCGCGTCCCGCCGTTTGGTGTCACGCAGTGCGTGGAGGGCCCGCGGCACACGCGCGGCACTCCCCCGAATGTCATCGAGTGCGACGCCGCCACCTGGCTGGCGATGGTCAGCGGACAGCTGAGCTGGGCAGACGCCGTCGCGGCCGGCAGCGTGGCCGCCTCGGGACTGCGCGCAGACCTGTCCGCCCTCCTGCCCCTCTGAGCGGTCCTCTGACCGGGCGGTCCCCTGACCAAGCGGTCCTCCGACTGAGCGGTCCCTGAGCGGTCCCTGAAGGGTTCCTTGAAGGGACCCCCGAACAATCCTCCGGGCGGTCCACTGAACGGTCCTCGAACGGTCCGGAGCCTCAGCCCCGCCCGAGGAACGGCATGCCCGCGGCCGTGACCACCAGGGATCCCACGTTGGCCGTCGGCGGCATCCCGGCCATCAGCAGCACGGCCCGGGCGGCGTCCTGGACCGCGAACGTCGGCTCGGTTTGGCGGCTGCCGTCGGCCTGAAGCGCCCCGGAGCCGACGCCGATCTCGTCCATGAGGTCCGTGGCGGCATTGCCGATATCGATTTGTCCGCAGCTGATGCCGAACCCGCGTCCGTCGAGGTCGATGCTCTTGGTCAGGCCCGTGATCGCGTGCTTGGTCACCGTGTAGGCCACGGTCCGCGGCCGCGGCGAATGCGCCGCGATGGAGCCGTTGTTGATGATCCGTCCGCCCTGGGGCGACTGGGCCTTCATGGCCCGGACCGCGGCTGCGGCGCAGAGCAGGGACCCGGTGAGGTTCACGGCCACGGTCGCGTCCCAGTCAGCCGCGGTGATCTCGTCCACGGACGCGGCGGGGCCGAACACGCCGGCATTGTTGAACAGCACGTCCACGCGCTCCCACTGCTCCAGCGCCGCGGCGAAGAGCCGCTCGACGTCGTCGGCCACCGTGACGTCGCACGGGACCGCGAGCGACTGGCGATGGCCGGCCGCCGTTTCGTGCAGTGGCGCTTCGCGGCGTCCCGCCAGCACCACGCGGTAGCCTTCGGCCAGCATGAGCCTGGCCACGGCACGGCCGATGCCGGAACCGGCTCCGGTAACAACGGCGACCTTTCCGGGACTGTGGTGTTGGCTCATGGTGTCCTCCTCGGCGGTTGCGGGCTGGCCCGGGCTACGAGCTTTCCGATCTCGCTGCCGTTGAAATCCTCCAGCAGCACCCGCGGGCTTTCATAGACCGCGACCGCCCCGGCGTCCCGGAGTTCGGCTTCCGAGGTGCCGCCGCAGGTGAGCCCGATGGCCGGAACCCCGATTTTCCCCGCGGCATAAATGTCCCAGACCGCGTCACCGATGTACACGGCGTCGCCGGTGTGCACACCCACAGCCTTGAGTGCGGCAATCAGGATGTCCGGCGCCGGCTTGCTTTCTGCGGCGTCGCTGGAACTGGTGGCGGCGTCGATGTATTCGTCGGCGGCGATGGTCGCCCGCAGGGCCTCAAGGTCGCGGTCCCGCGCCGAGGAGGCCAGGGCCACAGCCAGCCCGCTGCCGTGGCACCGGGCCAGGAGGTCCCTGGCCCCGTCCAGCGGGCGCAGCGAATGCCAGTAGGTGGCGAACACGGCAGCGTGCGAGGCCAGGATCTCCTGGTCGGCTTCAGGGTCCCGGTCCCCGGGCAGGAGACTGTCCAGGATCCGGTCCCCGCCCATGCCGACCGACCGGTGGATGCTGGCCATCGGGACGTCGTACCCGGCCTGCCGGAACGCTTGCCACCACGCGAGGGTGTGCACATACGTGGAGTCCACGAGTGTGCCGTCGACGTCGAACAGGACGGCAGCCGCCCGCCGGGCGGCCGGATCAGTGCTGGGCATGGGCCCTCTTTCCCTTGGTTATTCCCGTGGTTCCTGCCCGTGTACAGATCATGGCGCCGTCCCCGCGGCCAGTTTACTGATTGGCCGTGCGGGAAGGCACCGCGGGCGGACCGGGCGCGTGTTTCCTGCCGGCATGCCCGTGCAGGGGTGTGTCGCTGCGATGCGAACCGTCCTCGTGCAGCTCCAGGGCGCTCATCACGAGCGCGAAGTGGCTGAAGGCCTGCGGGGTGTTGCCCAGCTGCCGCCCGGCCTCGACGCCCCACTCCTCGCTGAGGAGTCCGACGTCGTTGCGCAGCGCCAGCAGCCGCTCGAACAGTTCCCTGGCCTCATGGCGCCGGCCGGCCCCGATCAGGGCCTCCACCAGCCAGAACGAACACGCGAGGAAGACCCCTTCGTCGCCGGGGAGCCCGTCGTCGCTCTCCGCCGGCAGATAGCGGCGCACGAAGCCGTCGTGCGTCAGCTCACGCTGGACGGCGTCGATGGTTCCGATGATGCGCGGATCATCGGGCGGGAGGAAGCCCACCCTCGGCAGGAGCAGCAGGCTGGCGTCCAGCTCGGGCCGCCCGTAGGACTGCACGAACGTGTTGCGTCCGGCGTCGAAGCCGTTGGCCATGACCTCGGCGTGGATCTCGTCCCGCAGCTCCTCCCAGCGGTCCGCCGGGCCGGTCAGCCCGAAGTCCCGGACCCCCTTGACCATGCGGTCCGCCGCCACCCAGGCCATCACCTTGGAGTGCGTGAAGTGCCGCTGCGGCCCCCGCATTTCCCACAGCCCGTTGTCCGGGCTGCGCCAGGCCGTCTCCAGGTGTTCCATGAGGGCCACCTGGACGTCCCAGGCCTCGTCGCTGTGCTTGAGCAGCGAGTTCCGGGTCAGGGACAGGCAATCGAGCACCTCGCCCCAGACGTCGAGCTGCAGCTGACCGGCCGCGCCGTTCCCGATGCGGACGGGAGCGGAATTCTCATAGCCTTTCAGCCACGGCAGTTCGAGCTCGGGCATACGGCGCTCGCCGTGGAGCCCGTACATGATCTGCAGGTCCGCGGGGTCTCCGGCGACGGCGCGGAGCAGCCAGTCGCGCCACGCCCCGGCCTCTTCCGTGTAGCCCACGGCCAGCAGCGCCTGCAATGTCAGGGTGGCGTCGCGGAGCCAGCAGAAGCGGTAGTCCCAATTGCGGGTGCCGCCGATCTCTTCGGGCAGGGACGTGGTCACCGCGGCCACGATTCCGCCGGTGGGGGCAAAGGTCAAGGCTTTGAGGGTGATGAGGGAGCGCTGCACCGCATCGCGGTACCGTCCGGTGACCTTGCACCTGACGGACCAGGCGTGCCAGAACTCCTCAGTGGACACCAGGACCGCTTCCGGATCCACGGAGCGCGGCCGGCGCAGGTGGCTGGGGCTCCAGGTCAGCACGAACGGAACGCGGTCGCCCGCCTTGACCGTGAAGTCACTGACCGTGTGCATCCGTTCCCCGCGCAGGGGTGCCGGCGTCACCAGGTAGGCGGCGTCGGGGCCGGCAACCGCGTGAATCCCGCGATCGTCATGGCGGACCCAGGGGACGATGTGCCCGTAGTCGAAGCGAAGGCCCAGCTCACCGCGCATCCTGACCGTCCCGCGGACCCCCACGACGATCCGCACGATATCGGCCACTTCGTCGCGGGGCGGCATGAAGTCAATGACCCTGACCTTTCCTCCGGAGGTCTCCCATTCGGTTTCCAGGATCAGGGTGCCGCGGCGGTACTGCCGCCGCGTGCATTCCCCGCCCTCCTCGGGAGCCAACAGCCAGCGGCCCGCTTGCGGGGAGTCCAGCAGGGCGCCGAAGCAGGCCGGCGAATCGAAGCGGGGCAGGCACAGCCAGTCGATGGATCCTTCCGTGCTGATCAGGGCCGCGGTGTGCAGATCGCCGACCATTGCGTAATCCTCGATGCGTGCCATGAGACTTACAGTGCCACACCGGGGCGCAGCAGACGAGGAACAGGCCGGCGGAATCACGGACCGCCCGGTCCGCAGTCCGCTACGGACCGCCCCGCCGGGCTAGGATCCAAGCATGTGCAGGAGACGGAAAGGGACGGCGGATGGCTGACCACGGCGGCGAACTGCGCATCGGCACGTCGGGCTGGAGCTATGACCACTGGGAGGACGTGCTGTACCCGCACGGGCTACCGGCCCGGGACCGGCTGGCGCATTACGTGGCCCGCTTCAACACAGTGGAATTGAACGCCAGTTTCTACCGCTGGCCGAGGGAGGCCTCGTTCGCCAGCTGGCGCCGCCGGCTGCCCGAGGGTTTCGCCATGTCCGTCAAGGCACCCCGCGGCCTGACCCACGCCAAGAAGCTCTACGCCCCGGAAGTGTGGGTGGAACGGATAGTCCGGTGCTGGCACGAGCTCGGCGACAAGCGGGCCGTCCTGGTGGTTCAGCTTCCGCCGGCATTCGGCCGGGATGACGCCAGGTTGGATTACTTCCTGGCCGCTGTTCCGGAGTGGATCCGGGTGGCCGTGGAGTTCCGCCATCCGAGCTGGGACCACGCCGACGTCTACTCCCTGCTGGAACGGCACGGCGCGGCATACTGCATCATGAGCGGTGCCGGTCTGCCGTGCGTCCTGAGGGCGACGGCGCCCTTTGTCTACGTGCGGTTCCACGGCCCGGACCACGATTTCCTGTACGGCGGATCCTATTCCGATGACGACCTGCGCTGGTGGGCGGACCGGATCCGCGAGTGGCAGGCCAGCGGGAAGGACGTCTACGCGTATTTCAACAACGACGGCGGCGGCAACGCCGTGCGCAACGCGTCGACGCTGCGGTGGCTTCTGGGCGACGGGGCGTAATGTGAAGTCCCGCTGGGCCCGCCTGCCGACCGATAGGGCGGCCGGGCGGGCCGCGGGGCCAGCCCTGTGGGAGAGTGGTGGGATGAATTTGGCGTCGCAGCAGTCACCGCAGGACAAGCAGGTCTCGGGAAGCCAGGCGTTCCGCCTTGCCCACTTGGTCTCGGACACTTTCAACGGGCTCCGTCTCAAGACGGCACGGCGCTGGCATTTCATGCCGCAGACCATCGCCTACCAGGGCTACGGCTCCACCGAATGGGTCCGGGTGCTTGGCAGGGTGGTCCTCTCCAGCAGGCCCCTGCCGGGGAGCCAGGCGGAAACCGCAGCGCAGAACGGCAACCAGAACCTCCGCGGCTGGCGCGCCTTCACAAGCGTCCCGATCCAGTACATCGACGTTGAAATCGAAATCGGCGGCTCCACCACCAAAGTGCAGGCGGACCGCGGCGGCATCGTCGACACCGTGGTCCCGGTGTCACTGACCCCGGGCTGGCACACCGCCGTGCTGCGCGCGGAAGGCACTGAGCCCGTGACGGCCAAGATCTACGTGATCGCCCCGGACGCCAAACTGGGGATTGTCTCCGACATAGACGACACGATCATGGTCACGGCCCTGCCCCGCCCTTTCCTTGCCCTGTGGAACACCTTCGTCCTCAACGAGCGGGCCCGGATGGCGACACCCGGCATGGCGGTACTTCTGGACCGGCTTCTGGTGGCACATCCGCAGGCCCCTGTCATCTATCTATCCACCGGGCCGTGGAACGCGGCGCCCACCCTGGGCCGCTTCATCGCCCGCAACCTCTACCCCTCGGGGGCGCTGTTGCTCACCGACTGGGGGCTGACCCACGACCGCTGGTTCCGCAGCGGCCAGGAACACAAGGCCCGGAACCTGGAACTCCTGGCCCAGGAATTCCCCCACATGCGCTGGATGCTTTTCGGCGACAACGGCCAGCACGACGAATCGATCTACTCGCACTTCGCCCAGGAGCACCCCGACCAGGTCGCCGC
>JBKPJW010000075.1:0-11743 GCA_046730875.1 Actinomycetota bacterium
GGCGATCTTCAGCGCGAAGCCCATGTTGTCCGCCACGGTCATGTGCGGGTACAGGGCGTAGTTCTGGAACACCATGGCGATGTCGCGATCCTTCGGCGGGACGTCCGTGACGTCGCGGTCGCCAATGAGGATGCGGCCGGAGTTGACGTCCTCAAGACCTGCGAGCATGCGCAGGGAGGTCGACTTTCCGCAGCCGGAGGGTCCAACGAGGACCAGGAATTCGCCATCGGCGATGTCAATGTTGAGCTTGTCAACAGCGGGCTTCTCGGTGCCCGGATATAGACGTGTTGCGTTGTCAAAAGTAACTGTAGCCACAGTTATCAATCCCTTCACCGGCAGGTACGTGCCGGACGATCCGTAGTGAATGGTCTTTTTATGCAGTTGTTTATTCAATTGTGGGTTTTTCATGCGCATACTCCTCGGCCGAAGCCGAGGAGTATCCAGTGACGCCGCACGGTGCTTGTGCGCCACATCACAACAAGAGTATGTCAGATTTATTGCATTTGGGCCAAAATGTTACAGATGTCACAGGTGACGCTCCCCACGCTTCCTCAGCGGCGGGTCCACAGGTGCGGCGCGAATCAGTGGTTGGCGGCGCTTTTCCGCTCCCGCAGGAGGGCCTCGAGAAGCTCGCAGATGTGGACCGTTGATTCCACCCGGAACTCAGCCTGGGTGAAATCGAGCCCCACCTTGACGCCGAGATCGCCGGGGACGAGGCTGCCCAGGGCGTCCTCGTCGGTGGTGTCGTCGCCGGCGAAGACTACGGCCGTGGCACCAATGGCCTGCCGTAGGAAGGCAATGCCCTCGCCCTTGGAGGCGTGGACCACAGAGGTCTCCAGGACGCGGTGTCCGGTTTTCAGGAAGACGCCGCTGCGGTCCTGCAGGACTGCTCGCGCCGCGGCGACGGCGTCCTCGGCGACGTCGTCTGCCGCGAGCCGCGTGTGCAGTACGACGCCGGCGGGCTTGTCCTCCAGAAGAGTTCCCGGGGCTTGCTCCACGATCCCCTCGAGCTCCTTGCGGATGTCGGCCAACAGTTCCCGCTGGGCGTCGTCGAGCATCAGCTGCGAGGAACCGGGGCCCATCCAGACCTCGGCCCCATGGCTGCCGATCAGCAGGGTGTTCTCCGGAGGGAAGGCCACGGCCCGCAGGCTGTCCAGCGCCCGGCCGGAGATGAGGGCCGTCGTGGTCCGGGGAAGCTCCGCCAGCGCCGCGAAGGCGGCCCCGGAGCGCGGAAGCGCGCGGGAGTCAGCCGCATGATCCACGAGCGGTGCCATGGTGCCGTCGAAATCCATCGCCACGAGCAGGTGCTCGGTGCCCGCGACGCGGCGCACTGCGTCCAGCAGTTCGGGGGAGAGCGAAAGCGGGGCCGTACCGGAATTGTCGGTGCCGGTGGTGTCATGAGTCATCGCGAATAACCTTTTCGGCGAGGGCGGTCAGGAAGTCCGAGGACCAGAGGTCGACGTCGTGGTCCAGGATCTGTTTACGCATGGCCCGCATGCGTCGGGTTGCTTCGGCCGGGGGCAGCTTGACGGCCTTCATGATGGTGTCCTTAAGCCCGTCGATATCGTGCGGGTTCATCAGTAGCGCCTGCTTTAGCTGGTCCGCCGCGCCGGCAAATTCACTCAGCACCAGGGCGCCGTCGTTATTCGTTCGGGCTGTGACGTATTCCTTGGCCACGAGGTTCATGCCGTCGCGCAGGGCTGTAACCAGCATGACGTCCGCGGCCAGATACAGCGAGACCATTTCCTCGATGGGGTAGCTGTGGTGCAGGTAGCGGACGGCGGTGCTCTCCATGGTGTCGTAGGTGCCGTTGATGTGGCCCACCGTGCCCTCGACCTCCTCGCGGAGCAGGCGGTACTGTTCCACGCGTTCCCGGCTGGGACTGGCCACCTGGATCAGGGTGGCATCCTTCACTGTGACTTTGCCGTCGTGCAGCAGTTCCTCGTAGGCCTTGAGCCGGTGCCGGATGCCCTTGGTGTAGTCGAGGCGGTCGACGCCGAGCAGGATGGTCTTGGGATTGCCGAGGTCCCGGCGGATCTGCTGGGCGCGCTCAATGACTTCCGGCTTCTTGGCCAGCTCGGTGATTTGCTTGACGTCAATGGAGATGGGGAATGCCTGGGCCCTGGCGATGTGGGTGGTTTCGCCGCCGGGTCCCTTGACGTGGACCTGCTGCTGCTTGACGCTGGCGCCCAGGAAGCGCCGGGCGGAGCGCATGAAGTTCCCGGCGTCGCTGCTGCGTTGGAAGCCCACCAGGTCCGCGCCCAGCAGGCCGTCAATGATTGCACGGCGCCACGGGAGCTGGGCGAAGATTTCCGGCGGGGGGAACGGGATGTGGTTGAAGAACCCGATCTTCAGGTCCGGTCGGGCTTCGCGGAGCATCTTCGGGACCAGCTGAAGCTGGTAGTCCTGCACCCAGACCGTGGCGCCGTTGGCAGCGTGGCGGATGACGGCGTCGGCGAACCGTCGGTTGACCTTCCGGTACGAGTCCCACCAGGTGCGGTGGAATTCCGGCGGTGCGATAACGTCGTGGTAAAGCGGCCACAGCGTTGCGTTGGAAAAGCCCTCGTAGAAAAGTTCGATGTCCTCCGTGCTCAGCTGGACGGGGACCAGGTCGATGCCGCCGTGGCTGAAGGGTTTCACGGTCTCATCGGGCGCGCCGTGCCAGCCCACCCAGGCGCCGTCGGTCTTGGTCATCATCGGCGCCAGCGCTGTCACCAGTCCGCCGGGGGAGCGGCGCCAGCCGTCCTCGCCGCCGATTTCTTCCGAGGAGCAGCGGTCCACGGGCAGCCGGTTGGAGACCACCATGAAGTCGAACTGGTCCCCCGCGCTGCTGCTTTCCGCGCCGTCGGGCGCCGTGCGTGCCGCTGCTGCGGTGTCGTGTGCGCCGTGACCGGCGCTGTCCGTTGCTTCCATTGGTGCCCCCTGGGGTCCGCTCGTGGCTCTCCAACAACCCTAGTCGCACGGAATCTTCCGGGCTATTCGTCCGTTGGGCAGGCGGAAGGGAAACTTGAAGGCGCAAGTTCTCGGGTTTCTCCCCTAAAATGATGAAGTTGCCACTGAGTGGACCGTCCCTGGCCGTACGACCCGAGGAACCAATGAGCCCCGCAAACGAACCCCGACAGTCCAAGGCAGAGCGCACTGCCGCGGCGCGTGAGAAAGCCCGCGAAATCCGCGAGGCGCAGCTGAAAAAGGACAAACGCAACAAGCTGCTGATTGGCTGGGGCATTGTTGCCGCCGTCGTCGCCATCATCGTGATCGTGGCGCTCGTTGTGACCTCCAACATCAAGAACAACGCCCCGGTTGCGGATGAGGGACCCACCCCGGCCAACGGCAACGTCCACGGCGGTGTCACCCTGTTGGCGAACACCGAGGTTGCCAAGACCGACCCTGCAACGGTGAAGCTCTCCGACCTCCCGGCCGCTCCGGCCACGCCGCCGGCTGAGGTCACGGCCCCGGGCGCCGAGGCGGAGGCAGGCAAACCGGTCAAGGTGGTCCTCTACATCGACTTCATCTGCCCCGTCTGCAAGAACTTCGAGGCGACGTACAACGAGACCCTCACCAAGCTGCGCAATGAGGGCAAGGTCAGCGTGGAGTATCGCCCGCTCGGCTTCCTGGACAGCCGGTCCACCACCAACTATTCCTCGCGCGCGGCCAACGCCGCGGCCTGCGTGGCCAACACGTCCCCGGAGAAGTACTCGGACTTCGTCGACCTGCTGTTCGCCCAGCAGCCGGCCGAAGGCGGTGCGGGACTGTCCGACACCGAACTGAAGAAGATGGCCGCCGACGTCGGAGCCCAGAGCATCGAGCAGTGCGTGGACGAGAAGACATACCGCCCGTACGTGAAGCACACCACCCAGGAGGCATCGGTGATCGGCGTGACCGGCACGCCCACCGTGTTCGTCGACGGCAAGCAGTGGGGCAAGGGCGACAGCGCCCAGACCCCGTTTGATCAGTTCCTGCAGGCCGCAGTAGACGCCAAGCAGTAAGCGTCCACGGCACTTGCCGTTGAAGGCGGCGCAGTTGAGGCCCGGCCCTCTCGTTTCGCGGCACGGGCGTTGTGCGTTTTTCTCAGGGTTTTTCTCACCGGGCGTCGGTGGGCTACCCTTGTTTAGCGTCCTGATTCTGCCCCATATTTCGGTCTGGTGTGTGGGCAGTCAGGCTGCAGGAATGCCTCCTTAGCTCAGTTGGCCAGAGCACCGCTCTTGTAAAGCGGGGGTCGTCGGTTCGAATCCGACAGGGGGCCCCACGAAACCCCTCCGTGCCGGCGATTTTGTCCGGAACGGAGGGGTTTTTCGTGACTGAGACAACAAGAAGGCGGCGAAGCTTTCACCGCAGCGGACACGCAGGTCACGGTCACCAAATACCAGTTCACCGGATTCTTCAAGCCCGTCGCACCGGCACCCGGTGTGACAGGCGCGAAGGTAGGCAGCGCAGCGAACGCGTTCGTGACGGCCTAGCCTGAAGTGCCTCCGCCCGTGTCCTGCCGCATCGGAATTCCGAGGCAATAACCTACTCTGTCAGCGCCGCCCCTTCCGGCGTACACTCGGCCCGTGTCGGTCATGTCCGCGGGACCTGTCCGCCCGGCCGGCAGCCGCATATTGAGGAGTCCGCCATGGCTGTGCTGACCAAGAGTCTCGTGACCGGTATGACCCGGGAACAATATGAAGGAATCGCTACCGTCCTCATCGACAAGCTCAAGGCAACCCCGGGATTCATCGCCCACTACGCCTGGGAGCATGAAGGCGGGATGACCGTTGTGGAAATCTGGGAGAGTGGCGAACAGCACGATGCCTGGTTCGAAAACAACGTCAAGCCACACCTGTCGGTGGAGGTCAGCCCGGAGAAACACGAGCTGGCGAACAAAGTGACGGCCTAGCAGGACGTTTGTTCGTGTTGTTCCCCAAAACAGCATCGTGATCTTGCCGGCACCAATACAGGCCCAACCAATGAACAACGCGGTGCCATTACGGCAGGTCTTTCGATCAGGGCTTCCTGGGTCTGGCCCCGAAAGTCAGTCGGGCTTGATGTTCTGGTTGAGAGTGAAGAAGTTCGTGGGGTCGTACTTGCGCTTGAGTGCCTTGAGCCGGTCGTATTTACCGGCTCCGTACGCCAGCCTGACCCGCTCCTCACCCTCTTCCATAAGGAAGTTCACGTAGACACCGGTGTGGTGGGGCGCGAGGGCGGACCAATAGTCACGAGCCCATTGGCGCTCAGCGTCGAAGCCATCGGCGGTCTTGCTGTTGCCGTTGATGTTGAAGGTGAACCCTGCTTGGCGGCCATTGAACGCGGTGGCGCCGTCGTCGATCCGTCCCACCGCTCCGCCCATCTGCCACATGGCAACGCTGGTGACCGGCGACGTGATGCGCCTGCCCTGTTCGACGACGATGTCGATGACGTCGTCGTCGAGGGCTGCGACGTCACAGGACCGGACGTAGTAGGACCAGCCGTGGGGGTACGACGGATCAAACATCCTCTGATGCTCCAGAAAAGGCTTCGGCCGACAAAGATCCAGCACAGGCGAACCGAAATCCTTGAGCGGCCGCACGACTCGTTCACCGTCCTCGACCGGTCCCGCGTAGCAGGCGACGACCGCCACGACGAGCTTGCCGACCAGGTCGGGCGGGACGATCGGCAGGGCCGGAGCCCTCCGCTGCACGGCGATCGTCATGAGCTCGTCGGGGCAGTCTGCGATCCAATCGCGGTAAAACCGCAGGACTTCCGGGGCATCCTCCATGGGCCAGAAGACCGGACCTGCCATAACGTACGGCCCCACAGGATTGAGCCTGAACTCGAATTCGGTGACGATGCCGAAGTTGCCCCCGCCGCCGCGCACCCCCCAGAACAGGTCGACGTTCTGATCCTCACTCGCCCTGACCAGCTCGCCGTCGGCCGTGACCACATCCACGGACAGCAATTGATCGATCGTGAGCCCGTACTTGCGCATTACCCAACCTATTCCGCCGCCGAGCGTGAGGCCGGCCATCCCGGTATGGGTGACGATTCCCGAAGGAACGGCGAGGCCGAACTCCTGCGTCTCGCGATCGAGCTCGCCGAGCAGCACGCCGGCCTGAACACGTGCCGTTCGCCCCTCGGGGTCCACTCGGATCCCTTTCATCAGCCCGAGGTCGATGAGCATACCGTCGTCGCACACTGAAAGCCCAGGGAAGCTGTGACCGCCACCACGCACGGCGACCAGCAGGTCCTGCGAGCGGGCGAGCCGGATGGCAGCGCGTATGTCTGCGACGCCGGTACAGCGGGCTATGAGCGCGGGACGGCGATCAATCGAACCGTTCCACACCTTGCGATGCTCGTCGTAACCGGCATCATCCGGACGGATGAGTTCACCCCGAAAGGATGTCTGTAGTTCATCGACAGCACCGCCGTCGATCACCGTGCCCTGTGCCATTTGGACTCACGGACCTCTCTCTACTTCAAGCAGATTCCCACACGTTCGGAGGAAGTCACAAGAGGGCGGAGGTTGCGGAAATTGGGCGAAGAACAAGCGCCCGGCAGCGGCCGGCAACTGCGATGCTTGACTGCGAAACTCTCCGGAAGAATTGGCGACGAACAAGCCAAAATCAACGCATGATTAACGCAGAGGCGGGTCAATGATCGACCCTCTTCGGCCCGGGCTCCGCAGCCCGCATTTCACGCTGCATGGTCGGCTTCTCGGTTCCCCTCGCGTCACACTGGGCGTGTTCATCCGCCGCGCCCTGCCACCGAGGCCGGACACCAGGACTGGAATCCGGGGGGCGGTCGGTGCTGCCGCATAAGCTGATCCCGTGAACCCCACGCCGCCTCCTGCTCCGGTCGATGTCGTCGTGCACTCCGGACCCGCCGAATGGTGGCAGGTCGTTGCCGCCCTCGGCCCGCTGGCGGTCCTGCTCACCGGACTGGTGGCCGCCCTCATCAGCATCCTTGTCCTGCGGCAGCGGACCCAAGCCGACGCACTGGAACTCATCCAGAAGACACACGCCGACAGCCGCGCTGAATGGTGGCGGCGGACGCAATGGGCGCTGGACCGCGCTCTGGACGCGGACGAAAATACGAAGGCGCTGGGTCTGGCGGCGCTGGCTGTACTCGCCCAGAGCGAGCTGGCCAGCACAGAAGAGCTCGAGCTCCTCGACATCGCCTGGCGAACTGTCAATGGAGAAGGATCCGACGCCGACGCCGACGCGGACGCCGACTTCGACCGCGCCGTGGACGCGGCGGACGGCTCGGACGAAAATGAAAAAAGAGGAAGACAACGACAGCGGGTAGGCCAGGCCATGGGCACCGATACACCGGAACGGAAAGAGGCGGCTGCTTCAAGCCCCACTTCCGGCCGGCCCGCCACGGGCTCCAAACACCGGGTCCAAGTGGGAGCCGCCAAACTGCGTGTCGTCTTGGACGAACGTCTCGGACGGTCGACGCCGGCCAAGACCAAGGAACTTGCCAAGGAAGAGTTCTAGCTCCCTCGCCGACGCCGCGGATTGCCGTGGAAGTCCATGGCTTCATGGATCTGCAGGGCAAACCAGAGTTGCGCCAGCGTGGAGGTTTCGGTCATATCAAGGCCGGTGAGCTCACTGATTTTCCGGATGCGATAGATGATGGTCTGCCGGTGCGCGAACAGGGCCGCCGCCGTTTTCTGCCAGGACCGTTGCATGTCCAGGAACGTCTTCAGCGTCACGATGAGGTCCCCGCTTTCGCCCTGTTCGTATTCGAAGATGGGCCCGAGGAGCCGCTGGACCAGTGCATTGCCTTCCTCAAAGCTGGTCAGCCCGAGCCACGAGGGTCCCTCGGCATAGCGGACCAACCGCTCGCCGGTACTCGATGCCGTTCCAAGCGCCCACATCGATTCCTGCAGCGCTCTCTGCACTCCAGCAGCAGCGGAAGGCCGGCTGATCCCGATCCTCACGTCTACGGGGACTGCATGTCGCAGCAGATCGTCGGGGCAGTCCGAGGCGACAGCCAGGTGCAATGTATTGAATCTGCGCTGGCACGCCGTCGGAAAGCCGTGCCGCCAAAGATCAACGTGGATCCCTGCCAGGCGCTCGGCGTCCTCGCTGGACATGGAGATGATGAGGAATTTCCGTGTCGGAATACCGAACTCAGGCAGCCGGTTTTCAATGTCGGCGATGCCCAGGCGCCCGTCGAAGGCCTGCAGGAGGAACTCCGCACCCAGCCGGCGCTGGTTCTCGAGGGACAGCACCGTCTGCGACAGCTCCAGTCCCAGGACGGTGGCCGCGTGGAGCAGCACCACCGCATCCGGATGCGGCTCGGATTTCGGCAGCACCACCAGAAGCGCATTCGCGTGAGTCGGAATATCCATCATGAGAAGGTGGCTGTCCCCCAAACGGTGCCACTGGAACTTCTTGCTGGCCACCGGCGATTTGCTGGTCAGCGGTTCAAGTTGGTGCCTTAGCTCGGGCGGCAATGACTGACCCCCGGGATGCCAGGCATGCAGGCACCGTCGATCAACCACGAAGAGGCTGGCGTCGAGTTCAGCTTCGATGCCCAGGACCAGACTTAGCCAGTTGTCATCAGATGGCCCGGCCAGCCGCAATAGGTCATAGACGCGGGCCGTCTGACGCAGTCTGCGGGACTCCTCGAGCAGCGAAGACTCAGCGACCGAACGCGCGATGGCGATGAACGGAAGCGGATAGGGGATGTTGATGACCGGCAGCGGCAGGCGATCACAGGCTTCGATGAACTGGGGGAGGAGCTCAGGGGCATGCATCTGTTCACCGATCGCCAGGGCACTGGCGCCTGCGTTCACCAGCGCCTCGGCCAGCTCAACCTGCCCCGCGGGGTCCGCCGGAATGGAGAGCCCGTTGGTCATCATGAGTTCGCCGCCGGTGACCCATTCCCACAAGCGCGGGAGGTCTGAGGTATGGGCCCAGGTGACCCGGTTGCCCAGGCCTGCGGAGCCCGCCAGCAGGCTCAGGCCAAGCTGGGGTTCGGCCAGTAGTTCGGCCACGGTGATCGCCATTGCGTGGCTCCTGTTCATATGTGTGGAGGCGCCCCCGAGCCGCTTATACATATGTATAAGCCCCTCGGTTCTTTGTAGTCAATCGGCGCATGTACCGCGTGACGCCGATCACTAATAGTTAAGGCATAGACCTCAACCGGCGCAGGAGCTCAGCACGGAAAAGAAGCCTGCCGGGCCGGCTGAAACCCAAGCAACTGAAGGATCCCTGCCATGACCACGCACAAGCCAATCGGCCCCGTCGACGCAACAAAGGTCCCCCGCTACGCGGGCCTGGGCACCTTCGCCCGGCTTCCTCAGATCGACCGTGTCCCGGACTACGATATTGCGATAGTCGGTGTCCCGTTCGACGGCGGTACCTCCTACCGCCCTGGCGCCCGCTTTGGTCCGGCTGCTGTCCGTGAAGCATCGCGTCTCCTGCGCCCCGGCTACCACCCGGAGCTCGACGTCGAGCCCGTGTACGAAGCCCAGGTTGTGGACGCCGGCGACATCGCCTGCACCCCTTACGACATCGCCCGCGCCGTCCGCGAGATCGAGGAGCAGGCCCTGCCTCTTCTCGGCGACGCCGGCTCCGGCAAGCGGCTCATCTCCATCGGCGGCGACCACACCATCGCGCTCCCGATGCTGCGGGCCTTGACCAAGGTCCACGGCCCGGTGGCCCTGCTCCACTTCGACGCTCACTTGGATACCTGGGACACCTATTTCGACCAGCCGGTCACGCACGGAACCATCTTCCGCCGGGCATTCGAAGAAGGCCTCCTCGTCGAGGACAAGTCCATGCACGTGGGCATCCGCGGCCCGGTTTACGACCGCAACGATTTCCTTCGCGACCACGAGTTCGGCTTCCAGATCATCCGCTGCTCGGACCTGGACGTCATCGGGGTTCCGGCCGCGATCCAGCGCGTCAAGGAGCGGCTGGGGGACACTCCGGTCTATGTCTCCATCGACATCGACGTCCTGGACCCGGCCTACGCCCCGGGCACCGGCACCCCGGAAATGGGCGGACTCCACTCCCGCGAACTGCTGGCACTGCTCCGCGGGCTCGACGGCATCAACATCGTGGGCGCCGACGTCGTCGAGGTCGCTCCGGCCTACGACCACGCAGACATCACCACGGTCGCCGCGGCGACCCTCGTCTTCGACCTCCTGGCTTTGATGGTGAACCGCAGCAAGGCCGCCGCCAACGCTCCCCAAGAGCTGCAAGCGGCCACTGTTTGAGCCACGAACGCTGGGCAGTCGCACCTGATTCGTACATATGTATGAACAGGTTTACGGCAACTATTCAATCGCCGGATTTCCACTGTGACAAAAGTCACGAATGATTGATACATCAGATCCCGCGCTCGACGAAGAGCCGGAAAAGACCAAAGAGGTTCCCATGAACTACAGGAACGCATCATGAACGCTCGACCCACCCACGCTGTCGCGGGCGAAGTACCCCGGCTCGAGGACAAGACCATTCAACCCATCCCCGCCCACGAGCGCCATGGCAAGGCACGGGACCTATTCACCATCTGGTTCGGTTCCAACATCATGATCATGACAATCGTGACCGGGGGGCTCGCGACGACGGTGTTCGGGCTCAGCTTTGTGCCGGCAATCGTCGGAATCATCATTGGCAACCTCGTCGGTGGCATCTTCATGGCACTGCATTCGGCCCAGGGCCCGCAGCTGGGCGTGGCGCAGATGATTCAGACCCGCGGCCAGTTCGGTTCATACGGGGCACTGCTGATTGTGGTCATCGTGGTGGTCATGTACGTCGGGTTCTTTGCGGCGAACCTCGTCTTTGGCGGCCAGGCGCTGGCCGCAGTCACCCCGGGTATCAGCGTTGATTCAGGCATCATTGTCATTGGCGTCGTGAGCGTCGTGGCCACCATCTTCGGCTACCGGCTCATCCACGCCTATGCACGCTTCTTGAGCATCGTGGCCGGTCTGGCGCTGGTGCTGGCCTTCGTCTGGATCCTGGCCGTCCACGGATTGCCTGCCAGCTTCCTGGACCAGGGAAACTTCAACTGGGTCGGCTTCATGGCCACCGTCTCCGTCTCCGCACTCTGGCAGCTCGCCTACGCTCCCTACGTCTCTGACTACTCCCGCTACATGCCTCAGGGCACCGGCTCGGCCCCGGCGTTCTGGGCCTCCTACTCAGGCTGCGTCCTGGGGACACTCTTCCCGATGGTCTTGGGAGCCCTGGTGGGAACGCTCGCACTGGCACTGATCAGCGATGGCAGCAGCGTCGAAATAGTAGGGAGCCTGGGAGCCCTGCTCGGACCATGGACCATGGTGATCATCGGAATCTTCTGCCTCGGCGTTGCGGCGTCGAACGCCATGAACCTCTACTGCGGGGTCCTGTGCACCCTCACCATTGGGCAGACGTTCAGGCCGGCCTGGTTGCCCCACGCCAAGACCCGGACCATAGCGGCGATCCTCATCTTCGCCCTCGCCCTCTTGATCGCGCTGTTCGCCCGCGACAATTTCATCTTCTTCTACACGAACTTCCTCTCCTTCCTGATGTACGTCCTGGTTCCCTGGACGGCCATCAACCTGGTCGACTACTACCTCCTGCGGCACGGCGACTACCGGGTTGAAGACTTCTTCAAGCGCGACGGCGGGGTGTACGGAAGGTTCAACTGGGTTGCGATCGGAGCCTACGTTGCCGGCGCACTGATCCAGGTTCCGTTCTCTGCGACAGCGATGTTCACGGGCCCCGCCGCCGCAGCGATGAACGGCGTGGACCTCTCCTGGGTTGTCGGCCTGGTGGTTGTTGCACCCCTGTAC
>JBKPJW010000076.1:0-9787 GCA_046730875.1 Actinomycetota bacterium
CCCGGGAGCCGTCGGGCCCGGAGCTGTCGGACCCGGCAGCCCAGGCGAGCTCTGGCCCGGCGGCCCCTGCCCCGGCGGGCTTTGACCCGGCATCCCCTGCCCCGGCGGGCCCTGACCCGGGGCCCGCTGCCCTGGGGCGCGCTGTCCCGGCGCCCGGTGTCCCGGGGAAGGGGTGGGGGCGCGGGGAAGAAGTACCATTCCGCCATCGTTCCCGGTTCCTCGGGCACAGAACAGGCCCCGCTCCGGTCATGTGGATAAACCGAAACGGGGCCTGGTCTGGCTTGCTGGTGTTCGGGCTAGGAGAGTTCGCTTGCCGAGCGCTCGAGCTGCTCCATCCAGGCCTGGCGTGCCTCGAGGGCCTCCCTGGCGGCCTTGATCTTGCGCTCGTCGCCGGCCTTCTCCGCCTTGGCCAGGTCTTCCTTGAGACCGGCAATGGCGGCTTCGAGCTGGGTCAGGGCGCTGTTGGTGCGCGCCTTGGTCTCCGGGTTGGAGCGCTTCCAGTTCTCGTCCTCGGCGTGGCGGACGGCGTCCTCGACCTTCCGCAGGCCGGCCTCGATGCGGCCCATGTCTGCACGCGGGACCTTTCCGGCCTCTTCCCAACGGTCGCGGATGGACTGCAGAGCCTTCTTGGCGGCCGTGAGGTCCTTGATCGGCAGGAGCTCGTTGGCTTCCGCCAGGAGGGCTTCCTTGACCACCAGGTTTGCGCCGTATTCCTGGTCGATCTCGTCGTTGGCTGCCTGCCGGTTGGTGAAGAAGACGTCCTGGGCGGCACGGAACCGGGCCCACAGAGCGTCGTCGTCCTTGCGGCTTGCGCGCGGGGAGGCTTTCCACTCATCCATCAGACGGCGGTATTCGCCGGCAGCGAATCCCCAGTCAGTCGATGATGACAGGGCCTCGGCTTCGGTGATCAGCTTTTCCTTGGCGGCCTTGGCCGCCGAATTCGTGCTGTCCAGCTGGGAGAAGTACGCGCGGCGGTGCCGGTCGAATACGGTGCGGGCGGCGCGGAAACGCTTCCACAGCGCGTCTTCATTGCTGCGGCCCAGCCTGACCCCGCTCTTCTGCGCGATCTTCCAGCTCTCGAAGAGCTCGTTCATCCGAGCGCTGGAGGTCTTCCACTGGATCTGCGCGGGATCGTGCCCGGCGATTTCCTCGGCCTCGGCCACGATGGCCTCGCGGGCGGCAAGCTCGGCGGCTCGGACGGCGTCGTGCTCGGCCTTCTCGGCCTTTTCGAGCTCGCCGATCTGCGTCACCAGTGCATCCAGGCGGGCCTCGGCGGAGCGGAAGTCGCCCACCATGTTCTTCTCGGCGAGCTGCTCGCGCAGGTGCGTGACCGTCTTCTGCATGTCCGTGGTGGGCGCCTTGGAGCTCACACGCTGTTCAAGCAGCACGATCTGGGCCACGACGTCTTCGAACTTCCGGGCGAAGTATCCCAGGGCCTCGTCGGCGCTGACTCCCGGGTACTGGCCTACGGGATATTCCGTGCCGTCAATGGTCAGGAAGACGTGGCCGTCGCCTTCAACGCGGCCCCAGCGGGCTGCTTCGGCCAGCGAGGCTGCGGAGGACACGGTCGCGGGTGCGGGAGCCGGGGCGGCAGAAGAGTGCTTGGCCTTCGGGCGGGCAGCGAACGCTGCCGGGCTCGGGGCGGGACGCGCGGCCGGGGAGGGAACCGGAGCGGCAGGCGACGCAGCCTCAGCAGCAGGTTCGGCTGGGGTTTCGTCTGCCGTTTCCTTGGTCGACGAGGCCGCGGCGGGGGCAGTTTCGCCCGGCGCAGCTTCGGCCGGAGCCTCTGCGGCGGCGTCGGCTTCCGCCGTGGCCTCCGCGGCGGGGGCAGCTTCGCCCGCGGCATCTTCGGCCGTAACCTCGGCATCGGCATCGGCATCGGCATCGGCATCGGCGTCGGCGTCGGCTTCAGCGGCGGGCGCCTCCGCGGCGGGCGGACCTTCGGTCGCAGCGTCTTCGTCGGCCGCAGCTTCGGCGGAGGTCACTTCAGCCCCAGCCTCTTCAGCTGGCGCGTCTTCCGCTGCCGGAGCCGGGTTCGTTGCCGTGTCGTCGGCGGCCTCTACGGCAGCGCCTGCATCCTCGGCAGGGGTTGCCTCGGCTTCGGTTTCGTTGGCAGCTGCTGTTGCCAATGTTTCGTCGGATTTCTGACTGTCTGTCACCGCTAGAAGTCTTTCGCTTGGAGGGAAATACCGGGACCACGGCCCTCAGGGCCGCGGCTGGTTACTTCAGTGTGAACGAGTCTATCGTGACTGGTTCCACAGGTGCGCCGTCGGTGGCGTTCTCACCGGGCTTCAGCCCGGCGGCGGCAATCCCGCTCACCACGTCGAGCCCGGAGGTCACCTTGCCCACCACGGTATAGCCACCCGCGGCATCCGCCGGAATGACGGTGTCCTTGTACACAATGAAAAACTGCGTGCCGTTACTGTTGGCGTTGCCGCTGGTCCGGGCAACCGCAATGGTTCCGGCGGGGTAGTTGTTGTCCGGCGGGGTGTTTTCCAGCGGCCCCCAGGTGTACGAGGGATCGCTGCTGCCGTCTCCGGTCTTGGATCCGCACTGCAGGACACCGAAGGTCTCCGCAGTGGTCAGCCGGTGGCAGCTGAGGCCGTTGTAGAAGTTTTGGTCGGCGAGGGACTTAAAGACGGCTGCGGCCTGCGGGGCCTTCGTGCCATCAATCTCGACGCCGAGCGGGCCGCGGTTCAGTGCGAGTTCGCCCGTGAAGACCTTGCCGGCGGCGGTTTCCGGCTTGGGGATGTTCTCGGCATTCGTGGCGGCCGCAGTCGGCGTGGCGGACGCTGACGGGCTGGCCAGCCCCTCCTGCACAGCAGCAAAGTCCTCTTCGCTCGGGTTTGACGAAAAGACCGTGAGCTGGAGGATTAGCGCCAGGGCGATCGCCCCTCCACCGACGCTGATGGCCACCACGTTGTCGCGTTTGCGGCGCTTGTCCTGATCCCGGCGCAGGGCGCGCCGGGCCTCCATCTGCTGGACGCGCCGCTTCGCTTCGCGTGCGTTGCGTGAACTGGCCGCCAAAGGTCCTCCTGGTTGTAAGGCTGTGACCGTGGTGGCCTGAAGCCGCGGCCACGGTAACAGCAGTAAGCTGCCGGCAGTCCCGCCGTGCCGGCTCCGTTGGAAGAAGCGGGCGCCGAACGCATAAACTGGCTGCCGCACACAGTTTATGCACGACTGGCAGCTCTGCCGCCTATCTTCATGACGTTTCGACAGAGAATGCTGTGTGACACCCGCGCCCCAAATACTGCAGTAGCAATGTGATACCGCAGTGGTAACCAGAGGAGAAAATTCCACCATGGCACGCACAGCCTCCCTGTCAGGATTCCCCGAGTGGCTTCCCGAGGAGCGGCTGGTGGAACTCCATGTGCTGGATACCCTGCGCAGGACGTTCGAGCTCCATGGTTTCTCCTCGATTGAGACCCGCGCCGTGGAAACGGTGGGGCAGTTGCTGCGCAAGGGTGAAATCGACAAAGAGGTCTACGGGCTGCGCCGGCTTCAGGACGAGGAGGCGGACGCGGCGGCCAAGGCTGATCCCCACGCCCTGGCTCTTCACTTTGACCTAACCGTCCCCTTCGCCCGCTACGTCGTGGAAAATGCCGGGTACCTTGCCTTCCCGTTCCGCCGCTACCAGATCCAGAAGGTCTGGCGCGGCGAACGTCCCCAGGAGGGACGGGCCCGCGAGTTCATCCAGGCGGACATCGATGTTGTCGGCGACGGCGAGCTGCCGTTCCGCTATGACGTTGAGATCGCGTTGGTGATCGCGGAGGCGCTCAGCGCCCTGCCCATCCCCGAATTCCTGCTGCGAATCAACAACCGCAAGCTGGCCGAAGGCTTCTACACCGGGATCGGACTGACGGACACCGCTGGCGTTCTCCGCAGCATCGACAAGCTCGAGAAGGTCGGTCCCGCCAAAGTAGCCGAGTTGCTCAAGGAGGAACTCGGCGCCACTGACGATCAGGCGCAGGCGGCCCTCAAGCTGGCCGGCATCCGTACCAAGGACACCTCCTTCGTGGAGCAGGTCCGCGCCCTGGGCGTGAGCAATGAGCTGCTGGAGGAAGGCCTGAACGAACTGGAGCAGGTCATTGCGGCAGCCGTCCTGCATGCCCCGGGGAGGGTCGTCGCGGATCTCAGCATCGCCCGCGGACTCGACTATTACACCGGCACCGTGGTGGAAACCATCCTGGTGGGCCACGAGCAGCTCGGTTCGATCTGCTCCGGCGGCCGCTACGATGCTCTGGCCAGCAAGGGCAACCGCAAGTTCCCCGGCGTCGGGCTCTCCATCGGTGTGACGAGGCTCGTCTCGCGCATCCTCAGCCATGACCTGGCCAAGGCCACACGCACCGTGCCGACCGCTGTGCTTGTAACACTCAACAACGACGAAAGCTGGGGCGCGGCGCAGGATGTCGCGGCGCAGCTGCGCAGCCGCGGCATCGCCACCGAAGTCGCCGCGAAAGCCGAGAAGTTCGGCAAGCAGATCAAGTTCGCCGACCGGCGCGGCATTCCGTTTGTCTGGTTCACCGACGACGACGGCAAGCACCAGGTAAAGGACATCCGCACGGGGGAGCAGTACGACGCTGACCCCGCGGCCTGGACTCCCTCCGAGGAGGACCTGCACGTGCGGGTTACCGCCGTTCACTAGCTCTGTGCGCTAGTTGGGCACGTGCGCCACGTGCGCCAGTTATGCACGTGCGCTAGTCCTTTCGGGTGGTCGTGCGTACGCGCAGGACGAGGAACCGCCCGGCCACTCCGACGGCCAGCACAGCCGCCATGACCAGCATGGAGGCGGGAGGCAGGGTGAGGGCCAGGATCAGGCAGCCGAGGAAGCCCAGCACATTGAGCCAGCGCGGCGCATGCCAGGGCCGGCCTGCCAGCGTGAACGCCGAGGCGTTGGTCACGGCGTAATAGATCAGTACACCGAAGCTTGAGAACCCGACCACGGTCATCACATCGGTGCTCAGCAGCAGGGCTATGACGACGGCGGCGACTGCCAGTTCCGCTACGAACGGGACGGTGTGGGCGCCGCCGACGCGGGCCAGCGGGGCAGGCAGGTCCCGTTCCCGCGCCATCGCCAGGGCGGTCCTGCCCACGCCGGTAATCAGGGCCAGCAGTGCGCCGAGACAGGCGGCCGCCGCGCCGGCCTGGACGAAGGGAACCCCGCCGCGGAGGCTGGAGACCGCCACCGCATCAAGCAGCGGCGCCGTCGAACTCGCCAGCTGTTGTGGTGGCAGGTGCCATTGGAGCAATGCGGCCAGGCCGAGGTAAATCACAAAGGCCCCGGCGAGCGCGGCCAGGATGGCCCGCGGGATGGTGCGGGCCGGGTCCTTGACCTCCTCGCCCAGGGTGGCGATCCGCGCATAGCCGGCGAAGGCAAAGAACATCAGCCCTGCCGCCGGAAGGACACCCCAGCCGCTGGCGGGCGCCGCAGCGTAGGCCGGTTCCGCTGACGCCGCTGGGGCACCTTCCGGGTGCGGGCCCAGCAGCGACGCCACCGCGACGAAGACCAGCGTGGCCAGCACCACGGCCAGCAGGATCCTGGTCAGCATCGCGGTGCGGGTAATGCCAAGCAGGTTGACGCCGGTGAGCACAGCGACGGCGGCGACCGCCAGCGGCGTCGCGTAGGCCGGCGCCACGTAGTGCCCGAAGGTGAGCGCCATCGCCGCGCAGGACGCCGTCTTGCCTGTCACAAAACCCCAGCCGGCAATGAAGCCGGGCCACTGGCCGAGCTGCCGGCGTCCATACACATACGTGCCTCCGCTGGCAGGGTATCGGGCTGCCAGCTGCGCCGAGGCGACGGCGTTGCAGTAGGCGATGACGCCGGCCACAGCCACGGCAAATGTCAGCAGCGGCCCGGCCAGGGCGGCGGCCGGGGCGAAGACCACGAAGACGCCGGCACCCAGCATCGAACCCAGGCCTATTGCCGTGGAATCGAACACGCCAAGCCGGCGCTGCAGCCGCTGCTGGTGCCCCCGCTGGCCGGGCTGGTCACTGGGTTGGTCGCCGGGCTGGGTTCCGTTGTGCCGGGTTGCCATGGCGGGAGGGGCCTTTCCAACGGGTAAACTCGAACGGGATTGTTTCTGAAGCGATCCTAGTGAACTTCAGTTTTTAGCCTCACTACGTTTTTAACGTCATTTTTGATTTTCCGCTGAAAGGAATGCTGTGCTGCGCACACATGACCTCGGATCTCTTCGCTCCGAGCACATTGGACAAACCGTAACCCTCGCCGGCTGGGTCGGCCGGCGTCGTGACCACGGTGGTGTCGCATTCGTTGACCTGCGCGACGCGTCCGGCGTCGCCCAGGTTGTGGTCCGCGAAGAAGAGGTCTTCCACGGCCTGCGCAACGAGTACGTGCTGCAGATTGTCGGCACAGTGTCCCAGCGCCCCGAGGGCAACGAGAACCCCGCGCTTCCCACCGGTGAGATCGAGGTCATGGCCGAGAAGGTCACCATCCTCAACACCTCGGAGCCGCTGCCGTTCCAGATCGACGAGCACGTTGAGGTGGGCGAGGAAGCGCGACTGAAGCACCGCTACCTTGACCTGCGCCGCCCCGGCCCCGCCCGGAACCTGCGCCTGCGCTCGGAGGCCAATCGTGTGGCCCGCGAGCTGCTCCACCAGGACGGCTACGTGGAGATCGAAACCCCGACGCTGACCCGTTCGACGCCGGAAGGCGCCCGCGACTTTGTGGTCCCCGCGCGCCTCGCGCCGGGTTCCTGGTACGCGCTGCCGCAGTCCCCGCAGCTGTTCAAGCAGCTCCTGCAGGTGGGCGGCTTCGAAAAGTACTACCAGATCGCCCGCTGCTACCGCGACGAAGACTTCCGCGCAGACCGCCAGCCGGAATTCACGCAGCTGGACATCGAAGCCAGCTTCGTCGAGCAGGATGACATCATCCGCCTCGGCGAAAGCATCGTCCAGGCCCTGTGGAAGCTGATCGACGTCGAGATCCCGACGCCGATCCAGCGCATCACCTACCACGACGCCATGGCCCGCTACGGCTCGGACAAGCCGGACCTGCGCTTCGGCCAGGAGCTCACCGAGCTGACCGAATTCTTCAAGGACACCAACTTCGGTGTCTTCAAGGCGCCCTACGTCGGTGCCGTCGTCATGCCGGGCGGCGCCTCCCAGGCCCGCCGGGCCCTCGACGCCTGGCAGGAATGGGCCAAACAGCGCGGCGCCAAGGGCCTGGCATACGTCCTGTACAAGGAAGACGGCGAACTTGCCGGTCCCGTCGCCAAGAACCTCACGGATACCGAGCGCGCGGGCCTCGCCGACGCCGTCGGCGCCAAGCCCGGTGACTGCATCTTCTTCGCAGCCGGCGAGAAGACCCCGTCGCGTGCCCTTTTGGGTGCGGCCCGCGTGGAGATCGGCCACCGTACGGGCCTGATCAACCCCGCTGACTGGGCTTTCTGCTGGGTGGTGGACGCGCCGATGTTCGAGCCGGCCGCCGCCGCGGTTGCGTCCGGAGACGTTGCCGTCGGCGCCGGCAAGTGGACCGCAGTGCACCACGCGTTCACCTCGCCCAAGCCCGAGTTCATGGACTCCTTCGACACGGATCCCGAATCGGCACTGTCCTATGCCTACGACATCGTCTGCAACGGCAACGAAATCGGCGGCGGCTCGATCCGTATCCACGAGCGCGACATTCAGGAGCGGGTCTTCGAGCTGATGGGCCTGGACAAGGCAGACGCCCAGACCAAGTTCGGCTTCCTCCTGGAAGGCTTCAAGTTCGGCGCCCCTCCGCACGGCGGCATCGCGTTCGGTTGGGACCGCGTTGTTGCCCTGCTGGCCGGCGTCGAGTCCATCCGCGACGTCATCGCGTTCCCGAAGTCCGGCGGCGGCTTCGACCCCCTCACCCAGGCCCCCGCTCCGATCACGGCGCAGCAGCGCAAGGAAGCCGGCGTCGATTTCAAGCCCGAGGCCAAGAAGGCCGGCGACGGCAAGAACTAGCCTGTAAGCATCAGCATCAGCAGCAGGGGTTCACCGGGCAACCGGTGAGCCCCTGCTGTTTTCCTAGTTGGCCACACGAGCTCCGGACGGAGAACCTGGATGGATCCGAGCGGGAACCCTGCATCAGAGCATGCATCGAACATTGTCGCCATGGGTGCGTCGGACCCTGTAGCCGTTCCCGGGCTGGAGGCGTTGATGGATGCGGCGTGGCCTGCGGCCGAACGGCAGGAGTCCGGCGGCTGGGTGCTGCGGGCGGCCTCCGGCGTAACGCAGCGGGCCAACTCGGTCTGGGCGCGGGATCCCGGCGAGGACCCCGAGCGGCAGCTGGCCGCACTCCGTGAGGCGCGGCTCTGGTACCGGAGCCGCCGGCTTCCGCTGATCTTCCAGATTTTTGACGGCCCCCGCCATGCGGGACTGCACTCGGTGCTCGATGCCGAAGGATTCACCCGGCAGTCCGAAACCCTGGTGCTGGTCCGTCGGTCCTGGGTTGAGCCCGGCGGGGAATTCTCGGCTGTGCCCGGCGGGGAAACCGTCGACGTTGATCCCGCGGTGGAATTCTCGGCTGAGCCGTCGGCGGAGTGGCTGGACCTGTGGTGGAGCGTTGACGGCCGCGGCGGCGCAGCCGCTCTCCCCGTGGCCCGCGGCATCCTCGAAGGGTGCCCGGCCGTATACGCCCTGGTGCGCGACGACGGCGGCGTGCCCGCCGCCGTCGGACGTCTCGCTTTACCCGACACCGAACCCACCGAGCCCCGCTGGGGCGGCTTGTATTGCATGGCCACCCGCCCGAATTCGCGGCGACAGGGGTTGGGTGGCCGGATTGTCCGGGCGCTCATGCGCGAGGGCGAGGCCCGCGGCGTTGGAAATTATTGGCTGTTGGTGACGGCCGCCAACGCAGGCGCCCGAAACCTGTACGCAAACGCCGGCTTCCGCGAGGCCTGCCGGTACCTCTACCGGCAGGAACGGCCGAAGCGGCACCTGACCGGGTGCTGAAACCGTGCTCCTTCAGGTTCTTCGGCGTCGCCGGCGCACTGACCAACCGCGTCGAGAAATGCGCGCCGAGGGCACTTGCCCGGGTCGAATGCGGGGCATGCCACAGTCGTTGACGACTAGTCCCTCGGGGCGCCGGCCAGTGCCGGCGTACTTGGGGAGGGAAGCCCCGTAATTGTCTGTGCCTCCTGAGATGCTTTGTTCATGGAAAGCAGGGGTGCGGAGAGTTGGGGCGCGGAGAGCTGGAGTGCGGAGAGCAGGGCTGCCCTAGAGACCGTGGCCGCGTCCGTTGCCGCGCTTCTTGCCTCCGCCGGCGCCGGGCCGGACGGCTCTGTTCCGACCGGCGCCGATCCGCTGCGGAACGGTACCGGGCCGGACCGCTCCGATCCGACCGGCGCCGATCCGCTGCTGAGTGCTGATCCGTTGCGGGATCGGGCGGATGCCTGCCTGGACGGGCTCGTCGGGGTGGCCCGGGCCGAAGCTTCGATGGCGGCGCTGAAGGTGCTGCTGGCCACCGACTATACGGCGGCGGCCGGGGCGCTCGCGCCGCCGGCGGCGTCCCCGCAGGAACACACCGCCCGGGAGATGGCCATGGTCGCAGAGGTCGCCTGCGTCCTGACCGTCAGCGAACGCACCGCCCGCGCCCTGCTCTGCGAGGGCCAGGCGCTGACCACCGGCCTGCCGCTGACCCTGGCGGCGCTGCAGGCCGGGACGATCTCCTGGCAGCACGCCCGGATCATCGTCGATGAAACCGCCGGCCTGGACGCCGCCGCCGCGGCCGCCCTCGAGGCGCATTTCCTGGACCCGGACGCCCCGAACCCGGCCCGCGGGTGCCCGGCCGGGGAGCTCGTGC
>JBKPJW010000077.1:0-33109 GCA_046730875.1 Actinomycetota bacterium
GCGCAGGCCGTCGAGGAAGCGAGACGGCTTTCGGTTGGCCCGGCCGCCCGGCGTCCGCGCGCTGGACCAGGACAGGGACAGGTGTTCGCGGGCCCGGGTGATGCCCACATACAGGAGCCGCCGTTCCTCATCGACTGCCTCCGGACTATCCGCGAACGAGATCGGCATCAGCCCTTCGCTCAGCCCCACCAGGAACACGGCATCCCATTCCAGGCCCTTGGCGGCATGCAGGGAAGCAAGAGTGACTCCCTGGACTGTCGGTGCATGCTGGGCCAGCGACCGTTCCTGGAGCTCATTGACGAAGTCAGCGAGGGAGAACTGGGCGCCCCTGCTGATCACGAGTTCATCGGCCAGCGCCACGAGCGCGGCCAGGGACTCCCAGCGCTCCCGGAGCGCGCCGCCGCTGTGCGGGGCCGCGTCCGTGTAGCCGAGGGAGGCGACGATGTCGCGGACGAGCTGCCCGAGCGGCTCAGGGGTGGCGGTTTCGGCCACCGCCCGGGTGGCGGCCCGGAGCTGCAGGATGGCGTCCCGGACTTCCTTCCGCGCGAAGAACCGCTCACCGCCGCGCAACTGGTATCCGATCCCTGCCGAGGCCAGCGCCTGTTCGTAGGCTTCCGACTGTCCGTTGGTGCGGAAGAGCACGGCGACCTGGCTCGCCGGAGTTCCGGCGTCGAGGAGTTCGCGGATCCGGACGGCGACCGTGGCGGCCTCGGCCTCGTCGTCTGAACATTCGGTGAACCGCGGCACCGGACCCGCGGGCCGCTGCGCCACGAGCTGCAGCGGCGTTGCCCAGGCGGCGTCCGCCGCGGGGCCGCCACTGCGCCGGCCCGCGAGGAGGTCGTTGGCGAGCCTGACCACCTGAGGGGTGGAACGGTAGTCCCGGATCAGCTTGACGACGTGCGCCTCGGGATACATGGCTTTGAACCCAAGCAGATGCTTCGGGGAGGCGCCAGTGAAGGAGTAAATGGTCTGGCTGGCGTCGCCCACCACACAGAGCTCGTCCCGGCCGCCGAGCCACAGCTCCAGGAGCCGCTGCTGCAGCGGCGAGACGTCCTGATACTCGTCGACGACGAAGTGCCGATACTGCTCCCGGACAGTGGCCGCCACCTTGGGGTCTTCCTGCAGGATGCCAACGGTGATCAGCAGGACGTCTTCGAAGTCGATGACGTTGCGGTCAGTCTTGACGTCCTCGTAGGACTGGAAGACCCGCGCCACCGCCGTCAGGTCGAAGCCACCCGGGTTGCCTCGGCCCTGGGCGTTTTCCAGATAGTTCGCCGGGGTCAGCATGGAGACCTTGGCCCACTCGATTTCGGAGGCGAGGTCCCGGATGGAGGCGCGGTCCGTGCTGAGCCGGAGCCGCCGCGCCGCCTCGGCAATCATCTGGGCCTTGTGGTCCAGCAGGTTGGGCAAGGTGCCGCCCACCGCCTGCGGCCAAAAGAACTGCAACTGGCGCAGCGCGGCGGCGTGAAAGGTCCGGGCCTGGACGTTGCCGACACCGAGGTCGCGGAGCCGGCTGCGCATCTCGGCGGCAGCCCGGGCAGTGAAGGTGACGGCCAGGAGCCGCTGCGGGCTGTACACCCCCGAGTGCACGCCATAGGCAATCCGGTGCGTGATGGCGCGGGTCTTGCCGGTGCCCGCACCGGCCAAAACGCACATGGGTCCCTGGAGGGTGCTGGCGACCTCGCGCTGCTCGGCGTCGAGGCCGCCCAGGATCCGTTCCTCGAGCGAGCGGGTGTCCGGTTCGGCGGCTTCGGAGGAGGGGACGCCGAACGCGGCGTCGCCGGATCCGGCCGGTTCACCGCCAGGGACGGTGCTGAAGTTCAATTTCTCTGTGGTCACTTTGCTGCTCAGTCGGTAGTCGGTGTCCTGGGGTGGCGCCAGGACGGGTCAGGCGCTGTCCGCGGCGTCCTGGATGACGCCTCCGTACCAGTGTTCAATCAGGGACCGGGCGATCGAGAGCCGGCTGGAGATGACGATCTCGCCGCTGAGGACAGCCTCCTGCAGTTCAGCCCGGCTGAACCAGCGTGCCCTGGTGACCTCGACGCCGTCGGGCCGGGCTTCGGTGTCCGACGTGGTGGCCGTGAATCCGAGCATCAGGGAGGCGGGAAACGGCCAGGACTGCGATCCGAGGTATTGCGAGGCGGTGACGCGGACGCCCACTTCCTCGCCGATTTCGCGCTTCACGGCCTGTTCCAGCGATTCCCCCGGCTCAACAAAGCCGGCGAGCGTGGAATAGTTCTTGGCGTCGAGCGGGCCGCCTCCGCCGAGCAGCAGCCTGTCATCGGGACCCACCACGGTGACGATAATGGCCGGATCCGTCCGGGGAAAGTGCTCGGAGTTGTCGGCCGGGCAGCGGCGGACCCAGCCGCCTGCTTCCGGCTGCGTGGGCGCGCCGCACCGGGGGCAATGCGTGTGCGTGGCGTGCCAGTTGGCGATGGCGCTGGCTTCGATGAAGAGCGCCGTGTCCGTGGCGTTCAGGCGGGCGGCGACGTCGCGGAAACCCGCCCACTGTGCGTCGCCGGGGATGCCGGCCACATGGGCTTCAAACTCCTCGGCCTGGACTTCGAACTGGACCGGCAGGATGAAGAGGACGAGCTCGGTGCCGGCATCGAGGTCCGAACCCGGCAGTGCCGAGCCAAGGTAGACCACGTGTTCCGGAGCGTACGGGGTGTTCGCCAGGTGTCCGGCGAGCTCTGCCGCGTTCAGGAGTACCAGGCTGTTGTCACTGACGAGGGCCTGCCGGCCGGAGAGCACGACGGCCCGCGCCGAGCCTGAGCCGACCAGTTCCGCCAGCATCCCGGGTTTCAGCCTGGCCGCGGATCCGCGGTCGATCAGGGCCGGGTGCACGGGAAGGACCGTCTCCCTCAGGTGGTTTGCCGGCAGGTGCTGCACCGGTGGAACCGCGCCTTCGGGTGCCGAGGATTCAGAGGGGGTTTGCTCTGATGTCGGTGACTCTGTTGTCTGTGACTCTGATGTCGGTGGCTCTGATATCGGTGATGATGCCGGTGACTCCGCAAGACTCATGTACCCACCGTACTGACTCGGGCAGACAATTGATATTTGCCGCCCATCCCTGCCGCGCGTTCCGCCGCGTGCGCGAGGCAAGCCCTTTGCCGCCCTCTTGCGCATGATTGGCGCTGGATTTACCCCCGATCTCAAGACTCGCCGGAGTGCATCGCAGTCTTGGGCGCCGCTCAATCTACCGTGGGAGGGTGAGAAGGAAACCTATCGAACTGGCGGCCGTTGCGACGGCGGCGGTGCCCGGCCTGACCCCCACCGCCGTCAGCTCTGCGCCCGACGATCCGGCAGACTTCGACGCGGCCCTCCTGCTGGACTCAGAAGGCAAACGCTGGCGCGTCCGCTCCCCCCGGCACGCCGAAGCCAGCGCCCGCCTGGAAACCGAATTCCTGGTCCTGCGGGCCTTCGCTCCCGCCATCCGGGCCGAACTGCCATTCCTCATGCCCACGGTGGCGGGGACCGTCCGGCAGGGCCAGCTCAGCACGTTCGTGTACTCCCACCTGGCCGGCGTCACCCGCTCCCTGGACGACCTCAGCAGCGGTTCTCCCGCCGTGGCCCGGGAAATCGGAGCAGCGCTGGCTGCGATCCATGACCTGCCGCGGACGCTTGTAAGCAATGCCGATCTGCCCAGTTACACGCCCAACGAATTCCGCCAGCGGCGGCTCAATGAACTGGACCAGGCCGCCACCACCGGAAAAATCCCGCCGCTGCTGCTGCGGCGCTGGGAACACGCGATGGAAGACGTCTCCCTCTGGCGTTTCAATCCCTGTGTTGTTCACGGTGACCTCCACGAGGACAACCTGCTGGTGGACGGCGACCGGGTGACCGCGGTGACGGGCTGGACCGACCTGCGCATCGGCGACCCTGCGGACGACATGGCGTGGCTCGTCGCCTCGAACGAACAGGACTTCGTGAACGCCGTCCTGGACCACTACACGTCCAGCCGTCGCGACGTTCCCGATGCCCATCTGCTCCGGCGGGCGGCGCTTTCAGCCGAGTTCGCGCTGGCTCAGTATCTGGTCAAGGGCCTGGCAGCCGGCGACCAGGAAATGATCGGGGAGGCAGAGTCAATGCTCGCGGCACTGGCCGACGACGTCGCGGAACACGGCGGCCAGCCCATCAGTGTGGAACCCCTGCCGCAGCCGGTCGCCGTACCCGAACACGCTGCACCCGAACACGCTGCAGAACCGACCGCTGCAGGACCGGCCGCTGCAGATTCTGATGCGCCACCGGCGGCTCCGGCCGCTCCGGCCGCTCCGCCTCAAGGGTCGGCTCCTGCCGTCAGCAAGGTCACTATGCTGCCCATGGAGCAGGTAGCCGGTGCTGGTGCCAGTGCTGGTGCCGCCCAGGAGATCAGCGCCATGCCCGCGGTGCACGTCGCGCCGATCCCCCGCGAGGAGGAAGCTAGCGCACCGACGGTGGCAATACAGCCCGGTCCCGCTCCGGATGCGGACGCCGCGTCCCCTGCCGGCATCCCCGACAAAGACACCCCCGAACTCGCCGGGCAAGGCGCTGCCGGGCAGGAAAATCACCCGAAGGCGCAGGCCACGCCGACAGATGCCCCGAACCCTGATGCCGGCGAGGCTGGCGACAGGGACGAAGAGGCTCCGGTTCCCGCCACTGAGGACACGTCGACGCAATCAATAGCCATCGTAAAGCCGGGTTCCGCACTGAAGCCGGGTTCTGCACTGAAGCCGGATTCTGCCGTGGAACGGGGGCCGGACAACAACTCGTCAAGCGCCGCCGGCCCGGTGGTCGACTCCACGTCCCGCTAGCCTCTGTCGGTCCCGCCGGCTGCTTCGCCCGGCTGGTTCGGCCGGTCGGGCTAGACACCCCTCGCCGCAGCTGGCCGGCCCAGCGCCGCGGCCACGATTGCCTCAAGCGTCTCGGCCGATCCGAGGTCGTGCGGACGCACCACCTGGTTGTCAGCCACGTAGTAGAAGGCCGCGCGGACATCCTCCAGCGGAACTCCTTTGAGCCGGGCCCAGGCCAGACGGTATACGGCGAGCTGGACTGCTTTCACCTTCAGCTGGGCCGCTGAAGGACGGCGTCCGGTCTTCCAGTCCACGAGGTCCCAGCCGCCGTCGGCGTCGCGGAACACGGCGTCGATCCTCCCCCGGACCACAACGTCGCCAATCCGGGTCTCGACCGGGACTTCGACATGAGCGGGGGCACGGTGTGCCCACTCGGACTGGCGGAAGGTTTCCACCATGGAATCCAGGCCGTAGGCCTCGTCGATGTGATCGTCAGCGCCGGCGGCTTCGCCCAGGTCCAGCATGCCGGCGGCGCCGAAGTATTCCTCCACCCAGGCGTGGAAGGCCGTGCCCTTGCGCGCCGACATCCCCGGTTCGCGCGGAACCGGCCGCCGCAGGCGGGCTACGACAGAGCCTGCGTCATCTTCCAGGTCCACGAGCGTCGACGCCGAGATGTGGCCAGGCAGATGCACGTCCTGGACTACCGAACGCCGGGACCGGCGTTCCAGCAACGTGGCCGCCTCCTTGGCCCACCCGGCGGCAGGACCGCGCAGGGCTGGACGCCGATCGCCGTCGGCGCCGGGGTGCGCCAGGGCTGCAGACGCGTCACTGTCCGGGGCGCGGCTGATGTCACCGTCCGGTAAGGCGTCCATCGCCTGCAGGACGCGGGCCGCAGCTGCTTCCATGGCCGCACGCCGGCCCGAGACAAGCCTCAGCCGTTTGCCGGTCCGGGGGTCATGCGGCCCTTCAAGGGGATCATAGGGCCACACGGCAACTTCAAGCTCAGAAGTGAGCGGACTTTCCGCAGGCAGCGCGTCCTCGCTGACGGACAGCGGGTGGATTTCGGCGGCGCCTTCCGCGGTGAGGCTTTCGAGCCCGGAAAGAAAGGGCGACATCTCTGCCAGTCCGGCCCGGGACCCCACCCACGCGGCACTCGAAATCCAGAGCACGTGTTTGGCCCGCGTGTACGCCACGTAGGCCAGGCGCCGTTCCTCGGCTTCGCCGTGAGCCTGGACGGCGGACTTAAACTCCTTCTCGGCGTCCAGCCAGCCCTTCTGGTCCGGCTGGTCCAGGTCCCATTGGGGCAGGTCGGCACGATCGCCGCGCAACGGCCACGGCAATGCCGCGCTCCCGCTGCTCCACCGCGAGTCCCGGCTGCTGGGGAACGCCCCGGAATTGAGCCCGGGAACGAACACCACGTCCCATTCCAGCCCCTTGGAGGCGTGCACGGTCAGGAGCTGGACGGCTTCATGGTTCACTTCCGGCGCTGCGGCATCGAGTCCGTTTTCCTCGGCCGCCGCAGCTTCCAGCCATGCGAGGAACGCCAAAACATCGACGCGCTGGGAGGTGTGCAGGAACCCGGCCGCCGCGTCCTGGAAAGCGTCCAGATTGCGGCGGGCCTGATGAATGCTGATCCCCGGACGTGCCGCAACTTCGATGTCCAGGAGCATTGCCCGTTCGACCTCGCCCAGCAAGGTGGTGAGGTCATCCCCCATGTAGCTGCGCAACTGCCGGAGTTCGTCCGAGAGCCGCTGCAGCCGGCCGCGGGCCTCGGGGCTCAGCCTGCGGCCGTGCGCCGAGGTCCAGCCGTCGCGGGGCAACCAGTCCAAAGCTTCGACCAGGCTCGCGGCGTCCGTGATGTCGCCTTCAATCACAGCGTCATCGACGGTGTCCTGCCCGACGTCGTCGGTGTCGGAATTGCCCGGGCGGCCCCGACGCCGGGCTAGGAAACTGGACCAGTCCCTCAGGGCCATCAGGTCCGCAGGGCCGATCCGCCAGCGCGCGCCCGCCAGCAGGCGCATGAGGGAGTCCGAGCGGCCGGGATCGGCCAGGACCCGGAGGGTGGCGACAAGGTCGATGATTTCCGGGGTGTCCAACAGGCCGCCGAGCCCGACGATTTCATAGGGGATGCCCCGGAGTTCAAACTCGCGCCGAACGCACTCCATCTGTGCCCGTCGCCGGCAGAGGACCGCCATGGCCGGAGGCACCGGGTCGGCGGCCGACGATGGCTCAAAGTCCGTGACCCGGAACCTGAGGACGTCGCCGGCGATGGCCGTGGCCTCGGCTTCGTCCGTCGCGAAGCGCCCCATCACGACCCTGCCCTCGACGGCAGCCGGACTGGGCCGCAGGGGCGGGACCTCGACGGCGTCGGGAGATTCCCGGGCCCCCGCGGCTCCCAGGTTCGCCGCCGCCTTGCTCAGCGGTGCCGAAATGAGGTTGGCCGTGGCCAGGATATTACGACCGTTACGCCACGCGGTGGTCAGGTACGACGTCGGCGCCACGGCAAAGCGCCCGGGTTCACCGGTCTCGCCGGTCCGGCCGCTGCTTTGGTCCCCGCCGGAGCCTTCCCCGCTGACGCGGATCGGGAATTCGCGGACGAAGTGGAAGAGCTGCCCAGCGGACGCGCCCCGGAATCCGTAGATGGACTGGTTCGGGTCCCCCACCGCGGTGACGGCGTGGCCGTCGCCGAAGAGCCGGGAGAAGAGCACCAACTGGGCGTGAGAGGTGTCCTGGAACTCGTCGAGCAGCACGACCTTGTAGCGCTGCCGCTCGGTTTGGGCGGCGACGGGAATCTCGTTGGCCACCCGCGCCGCGAGAGCCACGAGGTCGCCAAAGTCCAGCGCGCCGCGGGCGCGCTTCGCCTCGGAGTAGCGGCCCACCATGTCCGCCACGCTTGCCCGGGTGCGCAGCATCGCGCTGAGGTCGCCCGCGGCCTGGCTGGGGTTCTTTTTGGCATCTGCGACGTACGGGAGCGACTCGAACGCGGCGATTCGTTCCAGCAGCCAGCCTCGGACGTCGGCCGGGTCCTGCAGGTGCTCCGCACACTCTCCGGCCAGTTGGATCACGGCCTTGACGAGGGTCGATTTGGCGGACCGGAAGTGTTCGTATTCGCCGTCAAAAGCTTCCACTACCTCGCTGGCGAGCTGAAACGACTGCGCGCCGCCGAGCAGCACGACGTCGCGTTCGACGCCGAGGCGGAGGCCATAGTCGGACACGATGCTGCTCGCATAGGAGTGATAGGTGGAGACCTTGGGTTCGAGCGCATCGGTGCTCAGCAGCCCGGCGGGAAAGACGGTGTTCCCGGTATCGGCCGCCGCGATACGCTGCAGCGCGGCCAGCTTGGCCCGGATCCGTGAGGCGAGTTCACCGGCGGCCTTGCGGGTGAAGGTGACGCCAAGGACTTCCTCCGGCCGGACCCAGCCGTTCGCGACCAGCCACACCACCCGGTCCGCCATGGTGGCTGTCTTCCCCGAGCCTGCCCCGGCGATCACGAGCCGCGGTGTCAGCGGGGACGCGATGATCAGGGACTGCTCCGCCGTGGGGCTGTTCTTTTCACCCAGCATTCCGGACAGCTCCTCCGGGCTGAACCGCGGCTCGGGCAGGGGCCCGCCATTCGGGGCCGGATGCGGCTCGGCCAAGTCGGTCGCTGGCGCCTCGGCAGTCATTCAGTAACCTGCTTTCCCCGCACGCACAGCGGGCACACTTCGGGGAGCCGGCAGCCGTGGCCGCCGTGGCCTCCCTTGGACGGATCATGGCGGGCCTGGAAGGTACTGCCGGACATCACGCGGGCGGCGTCGCCGACCATTTCCAGTGCCCAGTTCTCGTTCGGGTCCAGCGGGGCCTGGGCCTGGATGCCGGGACTCTTGGTGGTGGTGCCAAGCTGGGCCAGCACGGCCCCGCCTGGCAGCGGCGGCGGCCCGTCGTCGGGACCGGCAAATCCCCCGGCCAGCACGGCGGCCTGGTACGCGCCGAGCTGGGGATGGCGTTCCAGATCCGCCTTGCCGGGCTGGCGTTTGCCGGTTTTGAGGTCCACGATCACCAACCGGCCCTCGGCGTCGATCTCCAGCCTGTCGACCTGGCCCCGGAGCACGGCGGGCCGCGCCGGCCCCGCGCTCTCGCTGCCGCCGTTCCCGGCTTCGGCCGGCTCTGACCCAGCGGGTCCGGCGGAGGCCTCCGCCGGGAGGTCCGGCAGCTTTACCTCAAAGTCCTGTTCGACGCCGATCAGGCTCCGGCCCTCGCTGCGCATCACGAGAACATACTGGGCCAGCTTGCGCACCATGGATTCGGCGCGTTGGAAGTCCAGTTTGCCTTCCCAGTTGTCCTTCATTCCCAGTGTGGGCCAGCGGCGGACGAGTTCGGCGACGTATTCGCTGCCCGAGGCGTCCGGGAGGTCCTGCGCGATGGCGTGCACCAGTGTGCCCAGGCTGCGGGCAAAATCCGTTGCGGCTTCCCCGCCGGCGGCCTGGACGAACCAGTCCAGCGGCGATTTCTGCACGGTTTCGACCTTCGACGGCGACACGAAGACCGTGCCGCCCGGAGGCACCACCGGCTCCGCCGAGGACAACTCGGCTAGTCCCCACCAGCTTGCCGGGTGCGCGCCCGGAACCGGCGGCTGCGCGGTAGCGAGGGTTCCCAGCACGGCCGCGGCTTCGGCCGATTCGGCCGCCGCGGGATCGAGCTGGGCGTACTGGCGCAGCTCCGCAACAAGGGCGCGGAGGGTCAGCGGACGCTCGACCGGCGTGAAGCCCCGGCGGTCCTGCCCCGGCCGCAGCGGCGCCACATAATCCAGGAACGAGGACGGCTGCTCGTCCTCGGAGGACACGGCCGTGCAGATCAACACCTCGCGGGCACGGGACACCGCGGTGGAAAAGCTCCGAAGCTCGTCATAGCGGATTTCGCGCAAACGGCTCAGCGGATCCAGTTGGAGGGCATATCCCACGCCGTGTTCGACGGCGTCGGCGAACAACGTGGACCCAAGCAGCTCGCCGCGCAGCCTGGTGTTGGGCCACACGCCCTCCTGGAGACCCGGCACAATCACCACTGGCCACTCCCTGCCGGCGGCGCTGGCAGGGGTCATCAGTTCCACTGCATCTTCCAGCTGTGCCCTGGCGGCCAAGGTATCCATGGGGAGTTCCTGGCTCAGCAGGTATTCGAGGAACTGCTCCGGGCCGGAGCCGGGCAACTGGTCGACAAAGCGTTCCGCCGTATGGAACAGCGCCATCATGGCGTCCAGGTCACGGTCGGCCCGCGCCCCGGACGATCCCCCGGCCAGGGCGGCCTCGGTCCAGCGGGCGGCCAGGCCGGTGGAATGCCAGAGCGCCCAGAGCACTGTCTCGGCGTTACCTCCGGGAGCCTCGGCCGCGTCCCTGCCGGCCCGGATCATTCGGGCAATCCGGCGGGCCGAGTGCCCCTCGATGCCCAGCGTGGCCAGCCCTCCGGGCTCCAAAAGCGCTTCGACAAGGAGGGCATCACTGGTCCGTCCGCCACCGCCCAGGAGTTCCTCGCGCCGGAGCGACTGCCGCAGCCTGCGCAATTCAATCGCGGTAGCACCGCCGATCCGGGACGTCAGCAAAGAAACGGCTGCCTCGGGCGTGAGCACCGCCGGATCCAGGGCAACGGCATAGGCATCCAGCAAAGGACGCACCGCCACCTCGTCCCTGACCGCGGACTCGGCGACCGGAATCCTGACCGGAATCCCCTGGCCGGCCAGGTACCGCTGCAGCTGGCTCAGCTGGCCGCCGTTGCGCACGATCACGGCAATGTCCCCGAGTTCCCGGGCATCGTTCAGGTGCGCTTCCAGGATCCGCTGCGCCACGTACCGCAGTTCGTGGACCGGGGACGGCAACAGGTGCGCACCGACAGTTCCAGAACGTCCTTCGACGACGGCGGCACGCGGCGGCTCCTCCGCCGTCGTACCTGGTGGTTCCTCCGGGATTGAGTCCGGCGTTAAGACCGGAGCCGAACCCGGCGTTGAACCCGGCGTGGAAACCAGCGTTGGATCCGGATCGGGCTGTTCGAGCCGCCGTGCGGACTGCCCGCCGGACCGGCTGGAGATGCGACCGGCCACCGACTGCCACGCGTCCGCCACTGCCGTAGCGTGCCGATGCGCAATCCAGAGCGGGCGTTCCAGGATGGTTCCGTCAGGGCCCAGGAGGCGGGGCAGCTCTGCCACGAGGTCGGGGCGTGCCCCGCGGAAGCCCTGAACCACGGTGTCCGGCGAGGCGGTGATGATGGCGTCCTTGCCGGCTGCAATGTCGGCAAGCAATTCGAAGACGGCGGGGTTCGCCTCCTGGATGTCGTCCACGAGAATCAGCTGGAGGCGGTCACGCTCGGCGGCGAGGAAGTCCGGTGCGTCCTGGAAGATCTGGCGTGCGGCGGTGATGATGCCGGCGGGGTCGAAGGCCTCGGGCATGCGCAGGTCCAGCACGTCGCGGTACTCGGCGTATAGGGCGGCCGCCGGAATCCAGTCGGGCCGGTTGCACTGCCGCGCCAAGGTCATGAGGTCCTCCGCGGTCCGCCCGGATTCGATGATCCGGTCGAAGAGCTGACGCACTTCCTGGCGGAAACCGCGGGTCTGCAG
Organism: Actinomycetota bacterium; assembly: GCA_046730875.1. Taxonomy (GTDB): domain Bacteria; phylum Actinomycetota; class Actinomycetes; order Actinomycetales; family Micrococcaceae; genus Arthrobacter. The sequence goes on from JBKPJW010000077.1 coordinate 11,353, forward strand.
GGCCGCACCCAGGTCCTCCGGCCATGGCAGTTCGAGTCCGGGCAGCGCATGGCCCTCGAGCAGTTCCTTGATGATCAGGTCCTGTTCCGGCCCTGAGAGCAACTTCGGCGGACGGGGAAGCGGCAGGATGCCTTCGGCCTTGGCCCGGCGGATCAGGTCGAAGGCATACGAGGCCCAGGTTCGGGCAGGCGTCGTACTAAGGCTCCGGTCCAAACGGGCCGTGAACCGGTCGCGGAGCGTATCCGCGGCGAGCCTTCCGGGAGCCAGGATGAGCATCCGCTCCGGGTCCAGCCCGTCCCGCACGGTGCGTCGGACGGCAGCTTCGACGAGGACGGTCGATTTACCGGTCCCGGGTGCACCTGGCACCAGCACAGGGCCGGACCCGGGCGGGACCTCGACGGCGGCGAGCTGGTCCGGCGACAGCACCGGCACCGCGCTGTGGTGGGTTCGGGGCGGCAGCAGGCGCAGCCCTGGTCCCTGGAGCTGCTGCTCCTGGAACTGCGGCTTTTCAAGATGATGCTTTTGAGGCTGGTGGCTGCGGCTGGAGGTACTCACACAGTCATTTCATCATCCGGTACCGACAATTTATGCGACTCCCGTTCGAGCCGCTCCGCGATGGCATCGATCCGGTCGAAGTCGGCGTCGGTGGGCGCCCACCTGGCTGCGGCCAGGTCAACGCGCCAGCGTCCCCCGCCGGTCCTGAGGAAGTCGGCGTAGCTACCCAGGAGCGGCGTCCCCTCCAGCAGATAGAGCGCCAAAGCTTCGCGTTCGTGGCCGGGTGGAGCGTCCCCGCTGGACTTCAGGACGCGCCACCAGGGCACGCTGCTGCCGTGGTGGCTCATGACGGATCCGACCTGGCGCGGGCCGCCGGAGCCCAGGAGTTCCGCGACGTCGCCGTATGCCACGGCCGAGCCGGCCGGGATCAAGGCTACGAGCTCCAGTACCGCCTCCACATACTCCGTCCGCATCCGTCCAGCCTAGCCGCACCGTGACGGGTCCCGCGCCCTGTCTGAAGGTCTGCGGGCGCACTGTCCCGTGACCTCAAGGCGCGCGGGAGCGGCGGTCAAGAACTGTCGGAGGCAGCAGGTAGCGTTGAAGCATGAGCACCTGGAACAGCCTTCCCCGCGCAGCCTTCGACCTCGAAACAACGGGCCGCAACTCCCGATCGGCTCGGATCGTCACGGCGTCAGTCACCGTGGTGGATTCCGATGGCGGGGTTATCAGCGAGCATGAATGGCTTGCCGACCCGGGCGTTGAGATACCCACCGAGGCCAGCGATATCCACGGAATCACCACCGAGCAGGCCCGCCGCGAAGGCCGGCCCGTTGCCGACGTGACGCGGGAACTCGCCGCCGTGCTGCAGGAACTGTTCGACACCGGCGTGCCCATCATCGCCTTCAACGCCAGCTACGACTTCACCGTGCTCGCCGCCGAGTCGGCCCGCTATGGCGTGCCGCAATTGACGCGGTTCCCCGTCCTGGACCCCTACATCATGAACAAGCAGGTGGACCGGTACCGCAAGGGCAAGCGCACGCTCACCGCGCTCTGCGAGGAATATGGCGTCAGCCTGGACAACGCCCACACCTCGGCCGCCGACGCCCTCGCGACCCTGCGCATGCTCGATGCCATGGCCGGCAAGTTCCCCAAGCTCAGGATGCCGGCGAGCAACCTGCACCACCTCCAGGTCGAATGGGCATCGGCCCAGGCCGCGGACTTCCAGAGCTACCTGCGCAAGACCAAGCCAGCCGCCGTCATCGAAGGCGACTGGCCGGTCCTGCCGCCGGAGGATGCCAGCCGCGGCGACTTCTAGGGCTTGAACGCATCCGGACGCCGCGGCATCTAGCGGCCAGGAGGTCCGGGCAATTACACATGGAAGCCAAGAAGCCAAGAAGCCTGGAAGATTGTTCTTCCTCAAATTCTTCTTAAAACGAAACTTTCCCCGGCGGCAACGCTTAACTAGACCGCCGCTGCACGCAATTCCAGCGATTGCGACCGAAGTCACAGGTCGCTGGGCCTCCGGCTGCCGGGTCCAGCTACTCCGATGATTCCGCCACAGCCCGATGTCGCCAGCTGCATGACCGTCGATCCCGCACAATCTTGAAGATACTTCGCGTCCAGATAGCAATAACGTTGCATAATTCGGATTGAATTGGCGTCCACGGGGGATGACACAATTATCTTTCGCGGAGTGTCTGCTCCACCCGGCGCCAAAGCCAGCAGCCGAGGGCCCGATGAGCCTCCCGCGACCCACTGAACATCAGACGAAAGTGATTGCGTGATGAAAAGCAAAGCCTTGAAGTGGCTGACGACCGTTCCTGTGGCGGTCGTCATGGCGGTATCCCTTGCAGCGTGCGGCGGCGGCTCGGCGCAGACCACGGCGTCACCGACGGACGCGCTCCAGGGTAGCGACCAGACGTCCCTGGACAAATACACCACCAAGGACGTCACTCCATTGGACCAGATCGACAAGTCCAAGCTGGGCCTCCTGAGCGAGGGAACGCTCACCGTGGGAACCCTGTCGGACGCCCCGCCGAACATCTACATCGACGAGTCCGGCAAGTTCACCGGCTACGACAACGAGCTCCTGCGCGCCATCGCTGACAAGCTGGGCCTCAAGGTGGAGTTTAAGGCGACCGGCTTTGCGTCGCTGCTCTCCCAGGTCCAGAACAAGCAGTTCGACCTCGGTTCCTCCTCGATTTCCACCACGGATGCCCGTCGCAAGACCGTGGGCTTCACCAACGGCTACGACTTCGGCTACATGGCCGTCGTCGCCAAGACCGACTCCAACATCAAGGGCTTCAAGGACCTGACCAAGGACACCCGCATTGCCGTGGTCCAGGGCACCGTCCAGGACGACTACGTCACGAACACGCTCCAGATCGAGCCGGTCCGCTTCGAGGACTACAACACCGCCTACGCCAACCTGAAGAACGGACAGGTTGACGCCTGGGTCGCACCGTCCCAGCAGGCCACTGGCCAGGTCAAGGAAGGCGACGGCACGGTCATTGCCGAGTCGGTTGTGAACACCCAGAACTTCACCGCCTACGCCGTGAACAAGGAAAACCAGCCCCTCATTGACGCGCTGAACTCCGGCCTCGACGCCGTGATTGCCGACGGCACCTGGTCCAAGCTGACCAAGGAATGGTATCCGGACCGCGAGACCCCGGCCACATGGTCCCCGGGCTCCAAGGCTGTCACCGTTCCGAAGTCCTAATCCATGGATGCACTCGATCAACTCGTCAACACCTTCTTTGACTGGGAGGCGATGGCAGCCGTCCTACCGAGCATGATTACGGTCGGCCTGCCCAACACCCTGATCCTCGCGGGTTCCGCGGGCGTGCTCGGGTGCATCCTGGGCATGGTCCTTGCCATCATGGGCACGTCCCGCAGCACGCCGCTGCGTTGGCTCTCCCGGATCTACACGGACATCTTCCGCGGCGTCCCCGCGATCGTGGTCATCCTCCTCATCGGCATCGGGCTCGGACCCGTGGTCCGGGAACTGACCGGATCCACGAACCCGTTCCCGCTCGGCATCCTCGCCCTGACGCTCATGGCGGCCGCTTATATCGGCGAGATCTTCCGCTCCGGCATCCAAAGCGTGGAAAAGGGCCAGCTGGAGGCCTCCCGTGCACTGGGATTCAGCTACAACTCGTCCATGCGCCTCGTGGTGATTCCGCAGGGCATCCGTCGTGTGCTCCCGGCCCTGGTCAACCAGTTCATCTCGCTGATCAAGGACTCGTCGCTGATCTACCTGCTGGGCCTGCTCGCCAGCCAGCGCGAGATCTTCCGGATCGGTAACGACGCTGCGGCCAACACGGGGAACCTGTCGCCGCTGATTGCCGCGGCGATCATGTACCTGCTGCTGACCGTTCCGCTGACCCACCTGGTCAACTACATCGACAACCGCCTGCGCACCGGCCGTCCGGAGAAACCGCAGCCGGACGACGCCGCGGCCCTGATCGGAAAGGGAGCACAGCCATGAGCGAATTCGCCTCCGGCTCACTGGCCGGCAAGAACCTGCACCTGTCCTTCGGCTCGAACCATGTCCTCCGCGGCATCGACCTGAACGTCGAGACGGGCACCACCGCCTCGGTGATCGGCCCCTCCGGGTCGGGGAAGTCCACGCTGTTGCGGGTCATGAACCGCCTGATCGAACCGGATCAGGGCGACATCCTGCTGGACGGCCGCTCGGTTCTGAAGGATAACCCGGACGAGCTGCGCCAGCGGATCGGCATGGTGTTCCAGCAGTTCAACCTGTTCCCGCACAAAACCGTTGCGGACAACGTCTCGCTCGCGCTGCGGAAGCTGCGTAAGCTGCCAGCCGACCAGGCCCGGGCCGAAGCGCTGGAGCAGCTCGATCTGGTGGGGCTCAAGCACAAGGCGGACGCGCGCCCTGCAAACCTCTCCGGAGGCCAGCAGCAGCGCGTCGCCATTGCGCGCGCCCTTGCCATGAAGCCGGAGGTGATGTTCTTCGACGAGGCCACCTCCGCCCTCGATCCGGAACTGGTCAAGGGCGTACTCGCGCTGATGGCCGACCTCGCCAAGGGCGGCATGACCATGGTGGTGGTGACCCACGAGATGGGCTTCTCCCGCAATGTCTCGGACACCGTCACGTTCATGGACGGCGGCGTCGTCGTCGAGTCCGGTCCGCCGGAACAGATCTTCACGGACGCCCAGACTGAACGGCTACAGGGGTTCCTCTCGGACGTTCTCTAGTCCGGCCGCAGGTACGGCAGCGTTAACGACTGATGGCACCCGCCGTTGCGGGTGCCATCAGTCATTTCATGACAGCGGCCACTTACCCGAGGCCGCCGCCGCATCGGCCGCGTCGGCCGCCCGACGCCGTTTCCGACGCCGGGTCAGGACGCCGGGTCAGGACGTCGCAGGCAGGTTACGGCTTTGCGGCAGCGGCTGCCTTCGCGGCGGTCGGCAGTGCGTCGAAGATCCGGTTCATCGCGGCGTCGTCGTGCGCGGCCGAGAGGAACCACGCTTCGAAGACCGACGGCGGAAGGTAGACCCCGGAGTCCAGCATGGAGTGGAAGAACGGGGCATAGCGGAAGACTTCCTGGCCCTGGGCGTCATCGTAGTTATGGACGCCGCGGGCGCTTGTGCCGAACGCAACGGAGAACAGGTTTCCGGCGCGCTGGATGGAGTGGTCCACGCCGGCCGCATCGAGCTCGGAAGAGAGCGCTGCGGAGAGCTCCAGGGAGCGGGCGTCCACGAAGTCATAGACTTCCGGGGTGGCGTGGGTGAGGGTCGCGACGCCGGCCGCCATGGCCACCGGGTTACCGGAGAGGGTCCCGGCCTGGTAGACAGGACCCACGGGCGCCAGGTAGTCCATGACGTCCGCTCGTCCGCCGAGGGCCGCCGTCGGCATGCCCCCGCCGATTACCTTCCCGAATGTCAGCAGATCCGGGGCCCAGGGCTGGGCGGCGTCAGCCGCTCCCCCGGTCAGGCCCCAGAACCCGGCGTAGCCGGTGCGGAAGCCGGTCAGGACTTCGTCCAGGATCAGCAGGGCGCCGTGCTCGCGCGTGATCCGGGAAAGGCCGGCGTTGAAGCCGTCGCCCGGGGTGACCACGCCCATGTTGGCAGGTGCGGCTTCGGTGATGACCGCGGCAATGCTGTCACCATGCTTGGCGAAAGCGGCCTCGACGGCGGCGAGGTCGTTGTAGGGCAGCACCAGGGTTTCCGCGGCCGTCGCGGCCGTGACGCCGGCCGAGCCGGGCAGCGCGAGGGTTGCCAGGCCGGAGCCTGCCGCGGCGAGGAGCCCGTCGAGGTGGCCGTGGTAGCAGCCGGCGAACTTGATGATGAGATTCCGGCCGGTGAAGCCGCGGGCCAGCCGGACTGCGGTCATGGTTGCTTCGGTGCCGGTTGAGACCATCCGGACTCGTTCGGCGGCCGGAACGCGCTCCTTGACGATGGCGGCGAGGTTGGCCTCGTCCGGCGTGGATGCGCCGAAGGACAGGCCCCGGTCGACGGCGGCGTGCACGGCCGCGAGGACTTCCGGATGGGCGTGCCCCAGGAGCGCCGGGCCCCAGGAGCAGACGAGGTCGACGTAGTCGGCACCGTCTGCGTCGGTCAGGTAGGCGCCCTTGGCGGAGACCATGAACCGCGGCGTCCCGCCCACGGACCCGAAGGCGCGCACGGGTGAGTTCACGCCGCCCGGCATCAGCTGGCGGGCGCGGTCAAAGAGTTCCTCGTTGCGAGGCATGCTGGAAGTCATGGTTCCTATTCTTTCAGTTCGCCGGCCGGCGCCCCGGCCAGCAGGGCGGCCACGCGGGGTGCCACCTCGGTGCCGAACAGTTCGATGGAGCGCATCATGGCCGGGTGCGGCAAGGTGCCGTTGCTGTATTTGAGGTCAAACCGGTCCACGCCCAGGTTCTTCTTGAGCAGGGCGATCTTGGCGGCCACTGTTTCCGGCGATCCGACATACAGGGCTCCCTCGGGCGTGCACATGGCGTCGAATTCGCCCCGGCTGGCCGGACCCCAGCCGCGCTCGGCCCCGATCCGGTTCCGCTGTTCGAGCCAGTGCGGAAAGAATTCCTCCCGGGCCTCCTCATCCGTGACGCCAACGTGGCCGGGCGAGTGCGTGGCCATCTGCTGCATCGGGTGCCCGTATTTCGCCATCGCCTCCCGGTACAGGTTCGCAAGGGGCGCGAAGGACCGCGGCTGGCCGCCGATAATCGCGAAGATGATCGGGTAGCCGTACTCGGCACAGCGCAGCACCGATTCCGGGGTGCCGCCGACGCCGATCCAGGTCGGCAGAAGGTGGTGTTCCAGTGGCGGATAGACGCTGAGGCCGTTGATGGCCGGCCGGGTGCGTCCTTCCCAGTGGACCGGTTTCTCTGACCGGACCTTCTCGAAGAGCTCCAGCTTTTCCTCGAAGAGAACGTCGTAGTCGGCCAGGTCGAGGCCGAACAGCGGGAAGGATTCGACGAAGGAGCCGCGGCCCAGCATCACTTCGGCCCGGCCGTTGGAGATGGCGTCCACCGTGGCGAAGCGCTGGAAGACCCGGATCGGGTCATCGGAGCTGAGCACCGTCACGGCGGACCCGAGCCGGATGTTCCTGGTGCGTGCGGCCGCGGCGGCGAGGAAGACTTCCGGCGCCGAAACGGCAAAGTCGCGGCGGTGGTGCTCCCCCACCCCGAAGGCGTGCAGGCCGACCTCGTCCGCGAGCTCGGCCTGTTCCAGGAGCTGGCGAAGGACCTGGGCGTGCGGGACGGGATGACCGTCGGGGAAGACGCCGACGTCACCGAAGGTGTTTAGCCCGAGAAGGATGCGCTCCGGCCCCACCGGCGCCGTGGGGGTGGAAAGCATGGCGGTGGAAGGTGCGGGGGTGCGGGGCTCAGGGGCCGCGTTCACCGGGCTTCCTTCAGCCAGCCGGCAAGCTCGCTCGCCCAGTAGGTCAGCACCATGTTGGCGCCGGCTCGCTTGATGCCCAGGACGGATTCGGTGATGGCTGCCCGGCGGTCGATCCAGCCGTTCGCGGCGGCGGCCTCGATCATCGAGTACTCGCCGGAAATCTGGTAAGCGGCCACGGGGACCGGGCTCATTGCGGCGACGTCGGCGAGGATGTCCAGGTAGCTCATGGCGGGCTTCACCATGACCATGTCGGCGCCTTCGGCCAGGTCCAGGTCCACCTCGAGGATTGCCTCACGGCGGTTGGCGGCGTCCATCTGGTAGGTGCGGCGGTCGCCGGTCAGCTGTGAGTCGACGGCCTCGCGGAACGGGCCGTAGAACGCGGAGGCATACTTCGCGGCGTAGGCCACGATCGCGGTGTTGGCGTGCCCGGCGTCCTCGAGGGCCTGCCGGATCACGGCGACCTGGCCGTCCATCATGCCGGAGGGCCCCAGGACGTGCGCGCCGGCGTCGGCCTGCGCGACGGCCATCTGGCCGTAGATCTCAAGGGTTGCGTCGTTATCCACATAGCCGTTGGCGTCCAGGACGCCGCAGTGGCCGTGGTCGGTGAACTCGTCGAGGCAAACGTCGCTCATGACCACCAGTTCGTCGCCGACCTCGGCACGGACGTCCCGGATAGCCTTGTTCAGCACACCGTCGGGGTCCAGGGAGGCGGTGCCGCGGGCGTCGCGGAGGGCGGGAACGCCGAACAGCATGATGCCGCCAACGCCGCGCTCGACGGCCTCGGCCGCGGCGCGCTTGAGCGAATCGGTGGTGTGCTGCTGCACGCCGGGCATCGAGGCAATGGGGTTGGGCTCGGTCAGGCCTTCACGGATGAACGCGGGAAGGATCAGTTCCGCGGCCGCGAGGCGGTGTTCGGCGGTCAGCCGGCGCATGGCGGGGGTGGTGCGGAGCCGGCGGGGCCGGTGGGTCGGGAAGCTCATGTATGGTCCTTCGCTAAATGCTCGGCTATTGAACGGTCTGCCGCCATGGGATCTGCGCGTGCATGCTGTGCAGGCGCACGGCCGCGCGCAGGATCGGCGGATGAAGTCCCGGTGGTCGGCGGCGGTCCCGCCTGGGACCTGACGACGGCGGCGACCAGGCCCGACGCGGTCGGCTTTTCGGCAACGGCAGCGACCGTGAGTCCAAGGTCAGCCGCCTGCTCCGCCGTCGAGCGCCCGATCGCGACGAACCGGCACACTCCCAGCGGGGCGAGCTCCGCCTGGATGCGGCGCGCCGCGCTTGGTGACGCGGCGACGACGGCGTCCAGCCGTCCGGCCCGGATCTCGCGCTTCGCTTCGGCTGAAGTCAGGACTTCCGGTGGCGGGCCGACGTCGGCCTTCTCCAGCGGGGGCAGGCAGGCCGGCAGGCTCAGGCCGGGGTCGGCAGGGTAGTCCACGGTCCGATAGGCGGTGACGGCCTGCACGGAGGCTCCGCGGACTTCCAGGCCACGGCGCAATCTGGAATCGGCGATGTCCGCCTGGGGCAGCAGCACGCTGCCGCGGCCTTCGGGCCAGACGCCGAGCAGGCCCGTCCCGGATTGCAGTGCCGTCGGCGCGAGGTCCACGCTGATGCCCCGGGATTCAAGGATGTGCCGCGTGGCGGGACCGATCGTGGCCACCTGGACGTGGCCGGGCAGCCACGCGGCCAAGGTGGAACCCCGTTCCGCGGCTTTGGCTTCCAGCACCTGGACGGTGGTCACACTGCTAATCACGAGCCAGTCGTAGGCCCCGGCACCGAGGGCATCGAAGGCGACGTCGAGGGAGTACTGGTCGCTTGCCACCTCGAAGTCGATGAGGGGCAGCAGGACGGCCTCGGCGCCCAGGCCGCGCAGGGCGGCGACGAGTTCGCCGGCGCGGTCCGGGCTGCGGGCGATCAGGATCCGGGCTCCGTCCAGGGCTCCCTGGGCGTGACCGGCCGGCCCGCTGCTGCCCTCATTGCGGGCGCTGTCCTGTCCCATCTGCGCTGGATCCCTAGATCAGGATGCGGACAGGTCCGCGATATCGGCGGCGCCGCGGGCCAGCAGGACCTCGGCGAGTTCAATCCCCAGCAGGGTGGCCCCGACCTCGGTCAGCCCGTCGGTCGCCTTCCGATCCCGGACACTGGCCGTGCCGTCGACGGCGCACACCACGGCTTCGAGGTACAGCATGCTCCCCTTGCGGTAGGCATAGGCACCTACCGGGGCGGCGCAGCCTGCTTCCAGGCGGGCCAGGAGCGCCCGCTCGGCGGTGACGGCAAGCCTGGTGTCGGGATCATCGAGGGCGGCAAGTGCTTGGGCGAGGACGCCTTGGGAGCCTTCGGTGGACCCGGCCTTGCGCGGCGCATCGGCCGTGCGGCACTCGATCGCGAGGGATCCCTGCCCGGCGGCCGGGAGCATGATGTCCGTCTCGAGGTACTCGCTGACGGCGTCCAGACGGCCGATCCGGTGCAGGCCGGCGGCCGCGAGGACGACGGCGTCTAGGTCGCAGGACTTGCCCTCGACGACGGCGTCGGTCGTGTTGCCCGGCAGGCCGGGGACACGTCCGAGCCGGGTGTCCACGTTGCCGCGGATATCCCGGATGTCAAGGTCCGGTCGGGCAGCGCGCAGCTGGGCCGCGCGCCGCGGCGAGCCGGTGCCCACGCTTGCCCCGGCGGGCAGGTCCGCGAGCTTGAGGCCGTCCCGGGCGCACAGGACGTCGCGGACGTCAACGCGTTGCGGCGTCGCCGCCAGGGTCAGTCCGAGGGCCGGCCCTGTGGGCAGGTCCTTGAGCGAATGCACGGCCACATCACACACGTCCCGCAGCAGTGCATCGCGCAGGGCCGCGACGAACACTCCGGTGCCGCCCATTTGGGACAGGGAGCCTTTAAGGACATCGCCCTCGGTCCGGATGTGGACGAGCTCGACAGGGAATCCGCCGACGGCGGCCAGCTGGTCCGCGGTCTGCTGGGTCTGGGTCAGCGCCAGGGTGCTGGCGCGGGTGCCGATCCGGACGGTCACAGCGCTGTCCGATCGGCTGCCGGAATGGCCGCGCTTGCGGCTGCCCGCTCTTCGGTCGGGTGTGGATCGTGCCCGGTCCCGACCGTCGTGTCGGCGCCCGCAATGGTGGGTTTTTCGCCGCGGAAGTTGGCGCAGCAGCCCGGCCGGCAGACGTCGTACCAGGGACCGAGGCCCGTCAGGTGCGGCCGGTCCGCGATGTTGTTTGCCGCAGTCCGCTCGCAGATCAGGTCCACGATCCCGGCCACGAACTTGCGGTGCGTTCCCGGTGTGGGGACGCGGGTGGCGGTCAGGCCCAGCCTGCCGCAGGTCTCCAGCGCCTCGGTGTCGAGGTCCCAGACGACTTCCATGTGGTCGCTGACGAAGCCCAGCGGGACGATCACGATGCCCTTGACGCCCTGGCCGGCGAGTTCCTCGATGGCGTCGTTGATGTCGGGTTCGAGCCACGGCACGTGCGGGGCGCCGGACCGGGACTGGTAGACGAGGGACCACGGGACGCTGGTGCCGCTCTCTGCCTCAACCCGGCGGATAACTTCGGTTCCGGTGGCCAGGTGCTGGGCCACATAGGCGGAGTCCTCCTCGAAGCGGCGGGGCTCGTCCTCGGAGCGGCCGGCGGCCTCGGCGTCGCGGGTCGGGATGGAGTGCGTGGCGAAGAGGATGTGCACCGGCGCGTCGGGGGTGCCGGCTGCGGCGAGCCGGGCGCGGACGTCGGCCAGGCCGGCCTCGGTGCCTTCGATGAACGGTTCGACGAAGCCCGGGTGGTCAAAGTACTGACGCACCTTATCCACTTCCAGTTTTCCGTCCAGCCCGGTTTCGGTCAGCCCCATGCCGATGTCCTCGCGGTACTGGCGGCAGCTGGAGTAACAGGAGTAGGCGCTGGTGGTGACCATGAGGACCTTGCGGTGCCCGGCGTCGTAAATGTCCTGAAGCGTCTGCGGGATGTAAGGGTCCCAGTTGCGGTTGCCCCAGAAGACCGGCAGATCGACGCCCCGGCCGGCAAGTTCGGCCTCCATGGCGGCTTTGAGCGCACGGTTCTGCTGGTTAATCGGGCTGATGCCGCCATTGGCGCGGTAGTGGTGTGAGACCTCTTCGAGCCGCTCATCGGGGATGCCGCGGCCGCGGGTGACGTTGCGGAGGAACGGGATGACGTCCTCCTGGCCCTCCGGGCCGCCGAAGGAGGCCAGGAGGACGGCGTCGTACTCCTTGGGAGCCATCCGGCCGGACTCGGTGACGGGGTTTACCGCGGTCACTTGGGGGTCGAGCGGGCTCATGCAAGGACCTCGACGATTTCGGCCGCACTGACGCGCCGGCCGGTGTAGAAGGGGATCTCCTCGCGGACATGGTGACGCGCCTCGGTGGCGCGCAGGTGCCGCATGAGGTCCACAAGGTCCACGAGCTCGGGTGCTTCCAGGCCGAGGATCCATTCCCAGTCGCCCAGGGCGAAGGAGGAGACCGTGTTGGAGATGACCTGCGGGAATTCTCGGCCCAGCATGCCGTGGTCGCGGAGCATCGCGCCGCGTTCGGCGTCCGGCAGGAGGTACCACTCGTAGGAGCGGACGAACGGGTAGACGCACAGCCACTCGGCCGGTTCGACGCCGCGGGAGAAGGCGGGCGTGTGGCTCTTGGCGAACTCAGCCTCGCGGTGCACGCCCATGGCGGACCAGACGATCTCCGTACCGGCGAAGAGCTTGCTGCGGCGGATATCCCGGACCGCCCGCTGCAGGTCCTCGGGCTTCGGCCCGTGAAGCCAGACCATGATGTCGGCGTCCGCCCGCATGGCGGAAACGTCGTAGCTGCCGCGGTGGACAACGCCGGCGTCGGCGAGGCTTTTCACCAGGGATTCGAATTCCTCGGCTGCTTCGGCGCCGCGCGGGACGTCCGCGGACCGCTTGAAAACGGTCCAGAGGGTAAAGAACTGCTCTGTTGAACCTTCGTGCGCCGATGCCCCGGCGGCTGATTCCCCGGGAACTGACATTCCGGTTTTACTGACAGATTCGGCAGAAGTGTGGCTCATGCATACCAGTCTGCCTCCTCTCTCCAGCTAAGTCGAAACCGAGAACTTCTACGGTGCGTAGAAGTGCTTAATTTCACATGCGGTGTGGCGGACCGGCGGCCGACCGGACCGAGTGAGACTGGTCCGCGGGAGACTGGTCCGCGGAAACTGGTCCGCGGGAGGCGGCTCTGCAGAAACCTGCCCGCGGAATGGTCTTGGCGGGAGCATGTCCGCAGGGCGGCGTCAGCTCCGGCGCAAACGCACGACGGCGACGCCAGCGGCCAGCGAGAGTGCCACCAGGCCGATGCCCCAGCCAACCAGCGGGGACATGCCGGCCGTTTCCGCTGCCGCAGTGGCCTGCAGGGAGGAGTTGCCGGAGTGGCCCTTGGTCACGGCCTTCGCCGTTTTTGAGCCGGTGGCAGAAGGCTGCGGTGTGGCAGCGTTCGAGGTCGGTTCCTGTGTGCCGGCGTCCACGACCGGCACAGCGTCTCCGGTCTGCGGCCCGGCGTCCTGGTCCACATCGCCGCTGTCCGCGCCCGGCTGACGGGAAGCCTGTTCGGCGTCCGGGGTCGCTCCCGACCCGGCTGCTCCGCCTGCGGCAGGTGCGTCCGGCACCGGCGCGGTGACCGGCGTGCCCGGGTTTTGCGTGCCGGCGGGGGGCGGCACACTGGGGGTGCCGGGCGGCGGAGTTCCGGTGCTTGGTGCCGTGGGCCCGGGGGTGGTGGGGTCCGGCGTGCTGGGCTGAGTGCTGGGCGGCGGAGTTCCGGTGCTTGGGGCCGTGGGCTCGGGGGTGGTGGGTTCCGGGCTGCTGCGGTGCGAGGGCGGCTGGCTCGGGGTGTCCTCGTCGTCGTCCCAGTCATCGGACGGCGAGGGGCTTGGCGCGGGCGAGGAGTCCAGCAGGCTGCCCAGCACGTCGCCCAGTCCGATGGTGAACGTGCTTTGCGTCGACGGCGCCGTGGATGCCGCCGCGGACAGCCCTGTAGCCGCATGGGTGGCAGGAACCCCTGCGGTAACGGCGAGCACCGCTCCGAGGGCGGCAGCGCTTGCGCCTCGCCGAAGGCCCTGATGTCGTTTGTTCTTCGTTGTTGACATGTGGGACCTGAAAATAAACATGGTTATCGAGCCTAGCCCGAATCGATCAGCAGGGAAACCCGGCCAAATTCGCGGAATAGCGGGGTGAAACGCCCGGGGCCTAAGGGGTGAAAGGTTCCGTTGTGATCCTTGTGAATTGTGTGAATGCTGTGACTGACGGTGCGTTTGAGACAGGAGGAACAGCCTTAGCGAAGAGCCCGCCAGCGCGGCTTTCAGGGAAGCAGCGTGCGGACCTGCAGCGGTGTGTCCGCCACGATCGCGGCCAGGCCGTTACCGGACAGCCATCCGCCCACCACGGCAAGCGTGCCGTCCGCGGCACAGAGGCTCCGGACGTCCGCGACGCGTTGGCGGTGGCCGAGGGACGCAAATGGCAGCGCACCGGCCCAGCGGACCACATCCCAGTCCACTACATCGCCGGCGCTGACGGGGACGTCGAGCAGGGCAGAGGCGTCGGCCAGGGCTGCGAGGAACAGTTCATCGTCGGAGCACGGCGCCGCGGCCGCTCCCCCGCCGCGGGATGCCGCGGACCCGCCCGGCGCAACAGCCCGTCCGTACGAGAGCCGCAGCACATGCCTGCCCGGACCCGCCAGGTCCGCCAGCCAGGCCCACTTGGCGGTGGCGTGCGTCAGCGCCTTGGCCTGCACCCCCGGGCTCTGCGGAGCCACCAGCACTCCAGTACCGCGGGGCGCCGCGTCGAGGGCCGGCACATCCACCACGAGCGTGACCAGGCTGACATCGGGTCCGGCATCGGGGCGGAGGCCTGCAAGTTCCGGCAGGCTTTCCCCGAGCAGATCGATGGCGGCCGGTCCCTCGACGGCAACCACGAGGCGCCCGGCGTCGTAGGTGGCCTGGTCCGTGGCGACCCGCCAGCCGCCGGCCGAGCGCTGCACGGAGCGGGCCGGGGTGCCGTTGAGCAAGGTGACGCCGCGTTGGCGCAGGTCGGCCAGCAGCGCCGTGACGAGGGTGTTCATCCCGCCTCGCAGCCCGGCGACGGCGGAGCCGGCCTTCTGGAGGCCTATCCGGCTGTTCGCCGGTCCGGTCGGTCGGGCCGGCCCCGTCGGTCCGGTCCCCTGGACCGCCCCTGCTGGTTCGGCCGCACCGGCTGCCGCGGTCAGTTCGGCCGGGCCTGCGGACTGGGCTGACGTCCCCCTGCGCTGGGCCGCAACGGCGGCGGCCAGGGAACCGTGCTGGCGGATGCCGGCGCGCAGTCCGGGGGCCACCATGTCGACGTCGAGGGCTGAGGGATCGGCCGAGTGGACGCCGCCGACCACCGGTGCCACGAGCCGGTCCAGCACGCGGCTGCCCATTCGCCTGCGCACCAGCGCTGCCACGCTCGTGGCCTCGGCGGCGGTACCCAGTGAGGCTGGCAGTATCGCGTCAATGGAAGCGCGAAGGGAACCAAGCAGGCCCAGGGATCTGCGGACTTCCGGATCCCAGGGGCTGGCCGGAATGCCCAGCACGCCGGTCTTGGGCAGTTCCCGGGGCCCTTCGGGCAGCTGGACCCAGGCGCCGCCGGGGTTCGGTGCGACGATCTCGCCGGCAATCCCGAGCTCCGCGGCAAGATCCGCCACGGCTGTGGTGCGGAGGGCGAAGGACTCTGCCCCGCTGTCCAGGGTCAGGCCGGCCACGCTATGGCTGCCGACGCAGCCGCCCCACGCCTCGCCGGCTTCCAGCACGGTAGTGGGGACGCCGGCGCGGGCAAATTCCCGGGCCGCGAGCAGGCCGGAGATCCCGCCCCCGATCACCACCGCGGTACGATCCCTGGCAGTCCCGGCTCCGCCTGCGTCCACGCCTTTACTCCGGAGCGATGGAGTGGATGAGTTCGACCACGCGTGTCAGCACCTCAGGGTCCGTCTCCGGCGGCACCCCATGGCCGAGGTTCAGGACATGCCCGGGCGCCGCGGAGCCGGCCTTGATCACGTCGCGGATATGCGCTTCGAGGACCTCCCAGGGTGCGGAAAGCAGGGCCGGGTCGATATTGCCCTGCAGCGGAACGGTCCCGCCGAGGCGGCGGTTCGCTTCGTCCAGCGGGAGCCGGTAGTCGACCCCTACGACGTCGACGCCGACGTCGCGCATGGCGACCAGGAGTTCGGACGTCCCGGTGCCGAAGTGGATGAGCGGTGCGCCGAGGTGGCGGACGTGGTCCAGGGCGCGGGACGAGGCCGGGGCGACGAAGCGCTGGTAGTCGGCCAGCCCCAGCGAACCGGCCCAGGAGTCGAAGAGCTGCCCGGCGGAGGCCCCGGCTTCAAGCTGGGCGCGCAGGAACATCCCGGAGGCGTCGGCGGCCCAGTTGGCCAGCGCCGTCCACGTTTCCGGATCGGCGTGCATCATGGTGCGGGGGCCGAGGTGGTCGCGGGAGGGCTTGCCTTCCACCATGTAGGCGGCGAGGGTGAAGGGCGCGCCCGCGAAGCCGATCAGCGGCGTGCTGCCGAGCTCGGCCACGGTGAGCCGGACGGCTTCGCGGATGGGTTCCAGGGCTTCCCAGGTCAGCTGCGGCAGGGCGGCGACGTCCTCGGCCGTGCGCACCGGCTTTTCCAGGACGGGTCCCACGCCGGGAACGATATCGACGCCAACGCCGGCCAGCTTGAGCGGGATGACGATGTCCGAGAAGAAGATGGCGGCATCGACGTCGTGGCGTCGGACCGGCTGCAGGGTGATCTCCGAAGCCAATTCCGGGCGCAGGCACGAGTCCAGCATCGCGACGCCCTCACGAATCTTGAGGTATTCAGGCAGCGAGCGGCCGGCCTGGCGCATGAACCACACCGGACGGCGGGACGGCTTGCCACCACGGTAGGCGGTGATCAGCGGGGAGCTCGCTGTCCGGCCGTCCATCAGCGGGTGTCCGGCATCGAGGCCGCCGACGGCCCCCTCTACGACGGCGTCATCGCCGGCAGCATTACCGGCTGCGCCGCCTTCGAACGAACTGAATTTTGTCGTGCCGGCATTTGCCGCAGCGCTTGGAGTCATGACTTCGATTGTGCCCAAATTTGCGCGCAAAAGATAACGACAGCCTGTCACGCCGGCCTTCCGCGGTAGTGCGGTGGCGGGAATCACAGCCCGGAGTGCCGGACCCCACGCCGGATAGTTGTTCTACACAGGCTCGAAAAAGCTATGATGGTGATGCTGTGGTTCTTTTTTCATTGGTGGCTACACACGCCGACATCGACCTCGAGACCGTTGCTCAGTTGAGCACCGGCGCTTCCGGGCTCGCCACATCCGCCCTCGCCGGATCGCCGGCCGTGGCGGGTGCCGTTGTCCTTGCCACCTGCAACCGCTTCGAAATCTACGGGGAAGCCCCCAATCCTGACGCCGTCGACGCGGCCCGGGCGGCCCTCATCTCGCAAATCAGCGGCGCCAGCGGGCTCAACGACCAGCTCGTGTCCCGCGCCTTCAGCACCCGCACCGGGGCCGAGGTCAGCCAGCATCTCTTCGCGGTCAGTTCCGGACTGGACTCCGCGGTGGTGGGCGAACGCGAAATCGCCGGCCAGGTACGCCGCGCCCTGATCACGGCCCAGCACGAGGGCACCGCCAGCTCCGGCCTGGTCCGGCTGTTCCAGGCCGCGTCCAAGACCGCCAAGGACGTCGGCGCCCAGACGGCGCTCGGTTCGAGGGGCCTCTCCATCGTTTCCGTTGCGCTGGATCTAGCCACGGACCTGTCGGAAAACCCGGACTGGTCCGCCAAGAAAGCCGTCGTCTTCGGGACCGGCGCCTACGCCGGAGCCACCATGTCGCTGCTACGCGAACGCGGCTGCACCGATGTCCACGTTTACTCTTCCTCCGGCCGCGCTCCCGGCTTCGTCGCCACCCGCGGCGGCACAGCCCTGGACGAGGACACCCTTCCGGCCGCCGTTGCCGCGGCCGACGTCATGATCGGCTGCAGCGGCTCCGACAGCCGCGTCGAAGCCGAGGACCTCGCCAGGATCCGGGCGAACTCGCCCCAGCCGCTCATCGCGATCGACCTCGCCCTGACCCACGACTTCGATCCCGCGGTGGGCGACCTCGACGGCGTCGAACTCCTCACGCTCGAATCCGTCCGGCTCGCCGCACCCCAGGAACAGGCAGAGTCCCTGGAGCAGGCCAGCAGCATTGTGTCCGGTGCGGCCAGCGCCTTCGAGCAGGAGCGCGAGGCCCGTTCGGTGGACTCGGCGATCGTCGCCCTGCGCCGCCACACGATGAACGTCCTGGACGCGGAAATGGAAAAGGTCCGTGCACGGCACGGCTGCACCGCCGCCGCCGAGGAAGTTGAATTCGCCCTGCGCCGCATGGTGAAGCAGTTGCTGCACGTCCCCACGGTCCGGGCACGAGAGCTCGCGTCAAATGGTCAGCAGGACGCCTACGTTGCCGCCCTTGAGGCGCTGTACGGCATCACGGTGGAACCCTCCCCCGGCACAACGGTGTCAGGTGCCGCGGGATCCGCGGCCGCGTGCCCGGTGGATCACAGCCCCGCCGGTCACAGCACCGCCGCGGGCGAGATCCGCGAAACCGCGTAGCTGCACCCACCGTCACCGCACCGGCTGCGGGTTTACGACGGGACGGGCCGGGGTAAGTCCTGCAGGCGTCAGTACACGGGCTTCGCGGGTTCCACGTCCCGCACCCAGGCCAGGATGCCGCCTTCAAGGTGGCTGACGCGCTGATACCCGGCGGCGCGGGCGGCTGCCAGGACGGCGGCAGAACGGGTTCCCGCTTTACAGTGGAAGACGATTTCTTCATCCTGGGGCAGTTCCTGCCAGGCTTCCCCGGCCAGAATGCGGCCCTGTGGGATCAGGACCGACCCATCAATGTGGACGATCTCGTGCTCTCCGCTCTCCCGCACGTCCACGAGCTGGAAGTCTTTGAGGCCGGCTTTGCGCGAGGCCAGCATGGTGGCCAGCTGGGTCGCCGTCACGGTGTGCTCGGTACCTGCGTCCGCGGTAGGGGTGATCCCGCAGAAGGCCTCATAGTCGGTCAGTTCCGTGATACGCGCGGCCGCGGGGTCCCGGGCCACCTTGATCTCACGCCAGGTTCCGCCCAGCGCGTCGTAGAGCGCCAGCCGGCCCAGCAGCGACCGCCCGACGCCGGTGATCAGCTTCACTGCCTCGGTCACCATTAGCGCTCCGACAGCGGCGCACAGCATTCCGAACACTCCGCCTTCCCCGCACGACGGCACGGATCCGGCCGGCGGTGCCTCCGGGTAGAGGTCGCGGTAGGTGGGTCCGAACTGTTCCCAAAAGACGCTGACCTGGCCGTCGAAGCGGAAGATCGATCCCCAGACATAAGGCTTGCCAAGGATGGCGGCGGCGTCGTTGACGAGGTAGCGGGTGGCGAAGTTGTCGGCGCCGTCGAGGATGAGGTCGTAGCCGGCGAAGAGTTCCAGGGCGTTGGACGCGTCGAGGCGGACGTTGTGGAGCCGGACGTCCACGAGCGGGTTCAGGGCCGCGATGGCGTCGCGGGCGGACTCAATCTTGGGCCGGCCCACGTCGGCGACGCCGTGGATGATCTGCCGCTGGAGGTTGCTGAGGTCGACGTCGTCGTCATCGATGATGCCGAGGGTGCCGACTCCGGCGGCAGCGAGGTAAAGCAGGGCCGGAGAACCGAGGCCGCCGGCGCCGATCACCAGGACCTTCGCATTCTTGAGCCGCCGCTGGCCGATCGCGCCGATTTCCGGAATGATCAGGTGGCGCGAGTAGCGTTCTACCTCGTCCGGGGTGAGGTCCTTTGCCGGTTCCACCAAGGGTCCGGGGCGCGGACCGGGCTGAGTCTGGGCGGTTGCAGGGGCACCGGTGGAGGTGAACTTGGAAGCCATACTTCAATCTATGCCCGAAGATACCGTCTGGTCATATTACCCGCGCGTAAAGTGTGGTTGAGTGCAAGGTAGAGGAGTACAAACTGCAGTTCAGTACCATTGCGCGCAATGGTACTGAGTGCAATGGCATGAAAAGGGAAAGAGGCCACAGTGGTTCATCAGGCACCGGCGGAGCGGAACGAGACCGGCAAGCCGCCGGCCGGGCAGGCGCGGAGCGGGCAACGCTCGGCACGCCTCCCCCGTGACGAACGCCGGGCGCAGCTGCTGGCGGCGGCGCACGAAGTTTTTGTGGCGAACGGCTACCACGGTGCCGCCATGGATGAGATCGCCGAGACGGCCCATGTGAGCAAGCCGGTGCTGTACCAGCACTTCCCGTCCAAGCGGGACCTCTACCTGGCCCTGCTGGAGAGCCATCTCAGCAAGTTGATCGAGCTGCTGCTGGGCGCCCTGAACTCCACCACGGATAATGACGAACGCGTCCAGGCGGTCATGCGCGCCTACTTCCACTTCATCGCCAGTGACGACCAGGCGCATCGGCTCGTCTTCGAATCGGACCTGATCAACGACCCCGACGTCAGCGCCCGGCTGGAGACGTTCAACAAGACCTTTGCGGACGCCGTCGCGCGCGTCATTGCCGAAGACACCAAGCTGCCGGAACTGGAGGCCCAGCTGCTGGGCCGCGGGCTTGCTGGAATGGCCCAGGTGAGTGCCCGGTACTGGCTGGAAACCCACGGAAATCTGGACATCGATGTAGCCAGTGACCTGATCTACCGTTTAGCTTGGCGCGGAATCTCCCGCTTCCCGAAGGAAACCTAGACTACAAATAGAGATTGACAGACTTTTCTTAGACGTTGATTGGCTGGGAGGCCTTGCTGTGGAAGTAAAAATTGGTATTCAGAACGTTGGCCGCGAGATTGTCCTCGAATCGGCCCAGGACGCCGACGCCGTTGCCAAGGTTGTGGGCGAGGCGATCGCCAAGGGCAGCGAACTGCGGCTGAAGGACGACAAGGGCCGCCTGGTGATTGTCCCCGCCAGTGTTCTGGGCTACGTGGAAATCGGGGCAGAAGAGGCCCGCCGCGTCGGCTTCGGCGCCCTCTAAACCCCCGGTCCGGCTGCTGCGCGCGGCGCCGTGTTCCGGCCACACCGTGTCTCTACTACCGCTTAATACCCCGAAGGATCCTGAATGCTCTCCCTGATTATGGTCGCCCTGGTCACCATTGCTGCGGGCTTCGTGGTGTGGGCCAACGACAAGCGACACACGAAGTACGGCATCGGCGTCCCGGCGGGCGTCGCTGTCACCGTAGGGATGCTGAGCTGGATCATCTTCGTGGCGGCCGGGTTTGGCTACCAGCCGGGCCTGACCTGGATCCCATGGATCCTGCCGATGGTCCTGGGCAGCGCGGCCTCCGTTGCGGCCGCGGTGTACCTCGGCAAGACCCGCGCGCTGCAGGACACGGAGCGGCTCACCACCATCCTCAAGCTCTAGCAGGTCCGTACAGGCAGCCTGCCGGGACAGGCCCGCTCCGGCGGTTCCGGTCGGCGGCCGTTATCGCTACGCAGTGCATCATGCATCCCTGCGAATCAGTGACCACGCACCCATTGGGTGCGTGGTCACTGTTCATTGTCAGCCGGCTGGCGCCACCACCTGGCCGTCGCGTTCACTGCAGTCGTGCTGCGACGGACAGATCAAGACAAGACGAACCCCTCGCAGGGGGCTCCAGGAGTCGCCAGGAGTCGCCAGGAGTCGCGCGGCAATAGGGCCACTCTCTAGTTCTGTCGTACCTCTCTGGTTGAGTGGAGCCATGGAAGCCATGGGAGAGTTCATGCCGGATCGGGCCGCCGTTCGGGTCGGCCCGGCGGTGTCCTCCAGGCTTCCCCTTGCTGCGTCTGCCGGCGTGACTGATGCACTGTGCGAGGCTCGGAGCGGCGCAGCGAGCGGTGCTGTGGACAGTGCTGCGGGCGGTGCTGCGGACTCGGCCGTGACTGATGCACTGTGCGAGGCTCCGAGCGGCACAGCTAGCGGTGCTGTGAACAGTGCTGTGACCGGGGCAGCGGACTCCGCCGTGACGGACCCGGCGAATGATTCTTCGACTGGTGAAGCGGGCGATGCGGTGGATGCGGCGCTGGCGCTGCTGCGGTCCTGGAGTCCGACGGCGGGTGTCGAGGCTGCCCGGTTCGGGCTGGCGGAGGCCGCGGACTTCGCCGGCCGGGTGGAGGAACTGTCCCGGACCACTGAGTACCTGCAGCTCATCGCCGCCGGCGCCGTGGACCGGACGCGGAAACTGTCGGCCGCGACCGAAACCGCCGCGACCGGCTGGGGCGCCGACGCGGCGGCGGGCTGGCTCACCGGATGGACCCAGCCGGCCGACGACGGATCCGGCGCCGCGGCAGGCGCCGGGACTGGCGCCGGGGGCGGCCAGGCCGGGGCCGGCTGCCGTGTCACCGGCTGCCGTGGCCGCCGGAGCCGTCGCCTCCCACGCGGCCAGCATCGTCACCAGCGCCCTGGACCGGGTCCGGC
>JBKPJW010000078.1:0-4189 GCA_046730875.1 Actinomycetota bacterium
TGGGGGCCGCTTCTGACGTTCCCGTTCGCGCTGCTGCAGGGCTACACCTTCAAGCTGACGAAATCCCTCACCTACGTCGTGACCGTGCACCTGACCTTCGACTTTGTGCTGTTCCTCGCGCTGGTGCACGCGCACAACCGCGACTGGCTGCCGATTTTCTTATACTGAGGCACGTGCGCGCTGATTAGCCTTCATCGCTGATCAGCCTTGTCACAGAGCAGGTGGTACCAGCTGTCGGCGAGCACCTCGAGCGCATGGTCGCGGTTGGGCTCAAGCCTGCGGCGCGTCCAGAGCGTGGCGACATAGTCGAGCTGGGTGAAGGCGAGCGTTCCCCGGATGTGGTGAGTTTCTTGCGGAAAGCGGCCCGCAAGTTCCATGCCGCGGACGATGTCGGAGATGACCTCCTCGTGCCATCCGCGGACCAACGCCCGCACCTCGAGGTCGACGGCGGCGGCCTCCTCGAGCACGTCGAGGTAGGGGCGAAAGACCGGCCAGAGCGCAGCGCGCGACTCGAGCCAGGCAAGGATTCCTTCCAACTCACCCCTCCGGACCACGTCGACGACTCCGGCAGCAGTGGTCGCCCGGTCGGGGCCGTCCGCGCGGTCGAGCACGGCGTTAACGCGCGCCATGAAGTCCCTCATCAGGTCGGCACGCGAGGGGTAGTGCGCGTAGAAGATGTTCATTTACTCGACACTGCGCATAGTCAATGGCTGGGTGTTTACCGAATGACATCCGGCAATGATGGTGAGGTCAGGCGCCGACGTAGGCCGCGAGGTGCTCGCCGGTAAGCGTTGAGCGTCCGGCCACGAGGTCGGCGGGCGTGCCCTCGAAAACGAGCCTGCCGCCGTCGTGGCCGGCGCCGGGGCCGAGATCAATGATCCAGTCGGCGTGGGCCATGACCGCCTGGTGGTGCTCGATGACGATTACCGACTTGCCGGAGTCGACGAGCCGGTCGAGGAGGCCCAGCAGGTTCTGGACGTCGGCGAGGTGCAGGCCGGTGGTGGGCTCGTCGAGGACATAGACATCGCCCTTCTCCGCCATCTGGGTGGCAAGCTTGACGCGCTGCCGCTCGCCGCCGGACAGCGTGGTGAGCGGCTGGCCGAGGGTGAGGTAGCCGAGCCCGACGTCCACGAGCCGGTCGAGGATCTTGTGGGCCGCCGGAGTGCGGGCTTCCCCTTCGCTAAAGAACGCCGCGGCCTCGGTCATGGACATTGCCAGTACTTCGGCGATGTTCCGGCCGTTCAGCGTGTATTCCAGGACTGACGCCTGGAATCTCCTGCCCTCGCAGTCCTCGCAGGTGGACTCGACGGTGGCCATGACGCCCAGTTCGGTGAAGATGACGCCCGCACCGTTGCAGGTGGGGCACGCGCCTTCCGAGTTGGAGCTGAACAGTGCCGGCTTCACGCCGTTTGCTTTCGCGAACGCCTTGCGGATCGGCTCGAGAAGGCCGGTGTACGTCGCGGGGTTGCTGCGCCGCGATCCCTTGATGGCGCCCTGGTCGATCACCACAACACCGTCGCGGCCGGCCACTGAGCCTTGAATCAGCGAGCTCTTGCCCGAACCCGCGACACCCGTGACCACGCAAAGTACGCCGAGGGGAACGTCGACGTCGACGTCCTTGAGGTTGTGCGTCGAGGCGCCGCGGACCTCCAGTGTGCCCGATGGTGTACGGACCGATTCCTTCACCGCGGCCCGGTCGTCGAGGTGGCGGCCGGTGATGGTGCCGCTTGCGCGCAGCCCCTCCAATGTTCCCTCGAAGCAGACGCTGCCGCCCTCGGTGCCTGCGCCGGGACCGAGGTCAACGACGTGGTCGGCGATGGCGATGGTCTCCGGCTTGTGCTCGACGACGAGCACGGTGTTGCCCTTGTCCCGCAGCTGCAGCAGCAGCTGGTTCATCCGCTCGATGTCATGCGGGTGCAGGCCGATCGTCGGCTCGTCAAAGACATACGTGACGTCCGTCAGGGACGAGCCCAGGTGCCGGATCATCTTGGTGCGCTGAGCCTCGCCCCCGGACAGGGTGCCCGCCGGCCGGTCCAGCGAGAGGTAACCCAGCCCGATTTCGGCAAACGAGTCGAGCAGGTGCTGCAAGCCTTTGAGGAGCGGCGCGACCGACGGCTCCTTGAGTTCGCGCACCCACACGGCCAGATCGCTGATCTGCAACTCGCACAGGTCGGCGATGTTCTTGCCCCGGATCTTCGAGGACCTGGCCTCCGGGCTCAGCCTGGTGCCCTCGCACTCCGGGCAGGCCTGGAACGTGATGGCCCGCTCCACGAACGCCCGGATGTGCGGCTGCATCGCGTCGACGTCCTTGGAGAGCATCGATTTCTGGATCTTCGGGATCAGCCCCTCGTAAGTGAGGTTGATGCCCTCGACCTTGATCTTGGTCGGCTCTTTGTAGAGCAGGTCGTCCATTTCCTTCTTGGTGAACTTCGCAATCGGCTTGTCCATGTCGAAGCCCGCGCCGCTGAAGATGCGTCCGTACCAGCCGTCCATGCTGTAGCCGGGAATTGTGAGCGCACCCCCGGCCAGTGACTTGGTGTCGTCGTACAGCGCAGTGAGGTCGAAATCGGAGACCGCGCCCATGCCCTCGCAGCGCGGGCACATGCCGCCGAGATAGACAGCACCGTGCACCACGCTCTTCTCGACCCTGCCGGCCTTCTCGGTGCTCATCACCCCGCTCGCCTTCCGCGTCGGGACGTTGAAGGAGAACGCCGTGGGCGGCCCCACGTGCGGCGATCCCAGCCGGCTGAAGAGGATCCGGAGCATGGCGTTGGCGTCGGTGGCAGTGCCCACCGTGGAGCGCGGGTTCGCGCCCATCCGCTCCTGGTCGACGATGATCGCGGTGGTGAGCCCCTCGAGGTGGTCCACCTCGGGCCGCGACAGGTTGGGCATGAAGCCCTGCACGAAGGCGCTGTAGGTCTCGTTGATCATCCGCTGCGATTCCGCGGCGATCGTGCCGAACACCAGGGAGCTCTTGCCCGAGCCTGAGACGCCGGTGAATACCGTCAGCCGCCGCTTCGGGATCTCGATGCTGACGTCCTTGAGGTTGTTCTCGCGTGCACCCTGCACGCGGATCAAATCGTGGGTGTCGGCAATGTGGTGCGCAGGCGATTCCGTGTCCGCCGTCGTGGCCATGCTCATGGTCTCTCCATCTGTTACGCGGGCCGCTGTCTTGTCTCCGTCAGCGTCACTTTGCTCTATCTAACCAGTTCGGGGCGGTGTTCCTGGCTGTGCTCGGTCGATGACGGCTCAGAGCGGCTGCTGGATGCGGATGAGGTTTCCCGCGGGATCGCGGAACGCGCAGTCGCGGACCCCGTACGGCTGCTCGACGGGCTCCTGGACCACCTCGGCGCCGCTGGCCTGCAGCCGCTCAAACGTACCGTCGAGGTCGTTGGTGGCCAGGAGGATGCGGGCGTAGGTGCCTTTGGCCATCATCTCCTCGATGGTGCGGCGCTCGTCGTCGGTGACGCCGGGGTCGGCGGCCGGCGGCTCCAGGACGATCGACGTGGCGGGCTGGTCGGCCGGGCCGACCGTGATCCAGCGCATTCCGCCGTAGCCGACGTCGTTGCGGACCTCGAAGCCGAGGATGTCGCGATAGAAGGCGACGGCGGCGTCGGGGTCGTTGTGTGGGAGGAAGCTCGCGTGAATGTTGATGTCCATGGAATTCATGCTAGCTGCGGCTCGGTGGCCGGCACTTCTCGATTCCTGACCGGTCGGGTGACTTGTTTCGCCACGCAGGACGGCATCCCCGCGGTGGCCCGGGCCGCCTGGCGCCGGTAGACGCTCGGCGCTACGCCGACGAGCTCGGTGAAGCGAGTGCTGAAAGTGCCCAGCGACGAGCAGCCGACCGTGAAGCAGACCTCGGTGACGCTGAGGTCACCGCGGCGCAGGAGCGCCATCGCGCGCTCAATGCGCCGTGTCATCAGATAGCTGTACGGCGACTCGCCGTAGGCGGCGCGGAACTCGCGGCTGAGGTGCCCGGCCGACATATGGACGCCGCGGGCGAGCGCCTCGACGTCCAGCGGCTGGGCGTACTCGCGGTCCATCCGATCGCGGACGCGGCGCAGCCGCGCGAGGTCGCGCAAGCGCTGTGCCTGGTCGGGTTTGCTGCTCACATGTGCGATCGTGCTACGCCGTGCCGAAGTTGTCCAGCCCGGCCGGCGTGCCGAATCTCGGGCCGACGCATTGT
>JBKPJW010000079.1:0-2893 GCA_046730875.1 Actinomycetota bacterium
GGCGCTGCCGCTGGGCCGGACTGTCGCCGGACCGGACCGGAAAATCACCAAACTGCCGGGCATCGCCGCTGGCTGGACCCAGAGCCGGGACATCCCCGCACCACCCGGACAGTCCTTCCGGCAGTGGTGGGACAAGGAGCACCACGCCCCGGCGGCCACGGGCACTTCGGACACCGGCACAGAAGCTGCCAGCACAGATGCTGCCGGCATAGAATCCGCCGGCACAGAGGAGAACCCGTGAACGCGCGCGAAGAAATACTCGACCGGATCCGCTCCGCACTCCGGGACGCCCCGGCCGTCCCGGAGGTTCCCCGCGACTACCGGCTCTCCTCCACGTTCGGCGAGGATGAACTCATCGAGCTCTTGACGGACCGGCTCGTGGACTACAAAGCCAACGTGTTTGTCGAGGAGTCGGCCGCGGTGCCGCAGCGGCTCGCCGTCCTCCTCGAAGGCACCGGCCGCTACGCTGTCCCGCACGGCTTCGATCAGGCCCTGTTCGCGGAGGTGGACGCCCGCGACGCCGGCTCCCGCCGCCGCGTCGTCGACGCACCCGGGGACCGGCTCAGCGTCGAGGAACTGGACGGGGTGGACGCCGTCGTGACCGGAAGCGCCGTCGCGGTCGCCGAAACCGGAACCATCGTCCTGGACGCCGGCCCGGACCAGGGCCGCCGGGTCATCAGCCTCGTCCCGGACCGGCACATCTGCATCGTGCGGGCCGGAGACATCACCGCCATCCTGCCGGAGGCGCTGGCCCGGCTCGACGCCACCCGGCCGCAGACCTGGATCAGCGGCCCCAGTGCCACCAGCGACATCGAACTCGAACGCGTCGAAGGCGTCCACGGTCCCCGGACCCTGGACGTGGTGATCGTGCGCGGGTAGGCGAGAGAGCAGCCCTGCTTCCCTTGTAAGTAAAAGGGAGCAGGGCTTTCCTGTTTGGTGGCGCCGCGTTCAGGGGTGCGGCAAACGCGATCACTCAGAGGAAACTCATGGACTTCTCAGCGGAAAGTTGAACTATGGAAGCATGTACCTAGTCGATCCCAGAGCCTATGCACAGCGCTTGCTGCACCCTGGCGAGTGGTTCCACTTGACGACCCGCAGGACCCTGACTGCCCGAGACCGGAAGCCCACGCACTCCAGGCTCGACTATCTCGAGGCCGGCCTCACGGGAACACTGAGCACGGCCTATTCCCGGCGCAGGGCCAAGGAACTCGAACAGGCATTCCGGCACGGTGACGTTTCCTATGAGGAAGCGTGCCTGGAAATGGAGCAACTCGACGGGGAGCCCTGATCGGCTGCCCGCGCTCGATGGAACCGCGCTGAGGGCTGGAACGGAGGACCGCTAGGATGACGCTATGAGCGCGTGGCAACGCTAGCCCCATTCGGGGGCTGGCGACAATGGAAAGGCATTCCATGATGCAGCGCGCTTTGGCACATGCACTGTTCTATGTCTTCGGACACCGTCTCTGCTGTGGCGCCATTCCTACCTGGACCGCTCACGTCGGCCAGAAGTGGGACACCTTTGATGTCGCACCCTACAACCTCTACAACGTCATCTGGCGCGCTCAGAACTCGGTCCTGCAGAACTGCGGTGACTAACCGTCTCGGAGCGTTCTCTGCGCTGAGGAACTGCTCCGGCACCTGAGCGGGGGAGGGCCCGAATTGGGCTGGGCGTAGGGTGGAAGTTAGACGATAGGAGCACTTCATGAAGAAAATCCTCATGGTACTGACCAGCGTTTCCGAGATCGGCGATACCGGAGAGAAGACCGGCTATAACGTGGCCGAAGCTGCACATCCCTGGAAGGTCTTCAAGGATTCCGGGCATTTCGTCGACTTTGCGTCCATCCAGGGCGGCCAGCCCCCGCGCGACGAGGTGGACAAAGAAGATCCCATCCAGGTTGCCTTCACGGAGGACGAGACCACGCGCGCCGGTCTCTACAACACTGCCCGCGTCGACGTCGTTGATCCCGACCAGTACGACGCCGTCTACCTCGTGGGCGGCCACGGCACCATGTGGGACTTCCCGGACAGCGAAGGCTTGCAGAATCTGGTGGCCAGCGTCTACAACGCCGGCGGCTTGGTTGGCGCGGTCTGCCACGGACCGGCCGGCCTGCTGAACGTCGAATTGGAGAACGGGCTTCGCCTCGTCGAGGGTCGGAAGGTGGCCGCCTTCACCAACGACGAGGAGGTTGCCGCAGGGAAGGACAAGGTCATTCCGTTCTTCCTGGCGGACCGACTCGAGGAACAGGGCGCCACCCACGTCTCCGCCGGTGTCTTTGAGGAGAAGGTGGTGGTAGACGACCGGCTGGTGACCGGCCAGAACCCGGCCTCAGCCGCCGGCGTGGCCAAGGAGATGGAGAAGCTCTTCGCAGAGGTCATCCACCAGGAAAAAGCCGAGGAACAGCACGACGCGCAGGCTCTGCGCGCCGAGAAGGACGCCGAGAAAAACGCCAAGAAGGCTGCCGCGGAAGCGGAGCACTAACACCAGCAGCGCAGCGAAACCGCCGTCGGTCACCGTCCGGGGCAGCGCCTATGGAGTTAGCTGACGCCGGCGGTACCGGATGTGGGTGGCTAGCGGTGAGTGAAGCACTTCGGCGGGTTCGAAGCCGAAGGATTCAACCCCGTCGAAGATGCGCTCGCCCGAACCGAGCAAAACCGGTGCGACGTCGAGGGTGAGCTCGTCGATGACGCCGGCGATCAGTGCCTGTCGGACGGTCGAGGCCCCACCGGCGATGTCCACGCCGTTGTCCCCGGCGACCTGGCACGCTGCGGAGTAGGCCGCGTCGAAGCCCTCGGTGACGAAGTGGAAGGTCGTCCCGCCGTCCATCTGGATCGGGTCATGTCCATGATGGGTCAGCACGAACACCGGCGCGTGATACGGCGGTTCCGCTCCCCA
>JBKPJW010000080.1:0-1808 GCA_046730875.1 Actinomycetota bacterium
TACTCGTGGCGGGCCACGTGCTCCGACGTTTCCTTGATCGCGATGACGGAGCCGCCGAGGTGGGCGAAGCGCACGATGTGCCGCGAGATGCCGCGGGGGAGCGCCGCCAGATACTCCGCCGGCCAGTCCTCGAGGGCAATGTGCCAGGGCAGGTCCAGGAGCTCAGGCTCGGTGGCGGCGGCCGTGATGCTCAGCGAACTGGACGCCATCGACGCCTTTTCGTCGTTGGCGCTGGCAGCTTCGTACCGGGGCAATTTGCCGATCTGACCGTAGTCAGTGGGCTCGTCGTGCCACTGGGCGCTGTATTCCTCGGTCATGCGGTTTCCTCGGTCATGGATCAATTCTTCCGTATTTTGCAGGTCCCGCCTAAAGCGGGGCAGTTAACGCCCGACGGCGGCCCTCCACAGGGGAGAACCGCCGTCAGAACCGGTGGGTGGGCCCACGCCGGTTGGGTTCCCTGGCCGAAGCGGAGCGAGGTTAGGGAACCGGTGGGGACTAGTCGCCGAGGCGCAGGCCGGTCTTGGTGTCGAACAGGTGTACGTGGCCTGACTGCGGGCGGACCCAGATGGACTCACCCTTCATCGGGGGGCGGCGGCCGTCGACGCGGGCCACAATGTCGTGGCTCTGGCCGTCCAGCGTGGTGTGGCCATAGACGTAGGCGTCGGCGCCGAGTTCTTCGACGACGTCGACCTCAACCTGGAGACCTTCGCCCTGGGCAACAGTCTCAAGGTCTTCCGGACGGGAACCAAGGGTGACGGTCTGGCCGTGGGCCTCTTCGAGGACGTCGCGCGGTACCGGGTAAACGGTCCCGCCGAACTGCACGCCGCCGTCGACGACGGGGAGCTCGAGCAGGTTCATCGCGGGGGAGCCGATGAAGCCAGCCACGAAGACGTTCTTCGGCTTGTCGTAGAGGTTGCGCGGGGTGTCAACCTGCATCAGCAGGCCGTCCTTCAGCACGGCGACGCGGTCACCCATGGTCATGGCCTCGACCTGGTCGTGGGTGACATAGACCGTGGTGACGCCGAGGCGGCGGGTCAGGGACGCGATCTGGGTGCGGGTCTGCACGCGCAGCTTGGCATCAAGGTTGGACAGCGGCTCATCCATGAGGAAGACCTGCGGGTTACGCACAATGGCGCGGCCCATGGCTACGCGCTGGCGCTGGCCACCGGAGAGGGCCTTCGGCTTGCGGTCCAGGTACGGTTCGAGGTCGAGCAGCTTGGCGGCCTCACGAACGCGCTCGGCGCGCTCTTCCTTGCTGACGCCGGCGATCTTCAGCGCGAAGCCCATGTTGTCCGCCACGGTCATGTGCGGGTACAGGGCGTAGTTCTGGAACACCATGGCGATGTCGCGATCCTTCGGCGGAACGTCCGTGACGTCACGGTCGCCAATAAGGATGCGGCCGGAGTTGACGTCCTCAAGACCTGCGAGCATGCGCAGGGAGGTCGACTTTCCGCAGCCGGAGGGTCCAACGAGGACCAGGAATTCGCCATCGGCGATATCAATGTTGAGCTTGTCAACGGCGGGCTTGTCGGTGCCCGGGTATAGGCGTGTTGCGTTGTCAAAAGTAACTGTAGCCACAGTTATCAATCCCTTCACCGGCAGGTACGTGCCGGACGATCCGTAGTGAATGGTCATTTTATTCAGTTGTTAATTCAGTTTTGGGTCCTCATGCGCATACTCCTCGGCCGAAGCCGAGGAGTATCCAATGACGCCGCACGGTATTTGTGCGCCACATCACATACAGAGTATGTCAGATTTATGGCATTTGGGCCAAAATGTTACAGATGTCACAGGTGAGGTCCGTCACG
>JBKPJW010000081.1:0-7015 GCA_046730875.1 Actinomycetota bacterium
GGGACGCAGCCTATGAGCTGATCGCCCAGGAGATGAAAGAAATGGACCATCCCGACCAGGCAGTTTTTTACACTTCCGGGCGGACCTCGAATGAAGCCGCTTTCCTCTACCAGCTCCTCGTGCGGGGACTGGGCACGAACAATCTCCCCGATTGCTCCAACATGTGCCACGAGTCCACGGGTTCAGCCCTCGTTGAAACCATCGGCATCGGCAAGGGCTCGGTCAGCCTCGTCGACCTGGAGACAGCCTCGCTGATCTTCGTTGCCGGGCAGAATCCAGGTACCAACCACCCGCGCATGCTCAGCGCCCTGGAAAAGGCGAAGAAAAACGGCGCCGTCATCATCTCCGTCAACCCACTTCCCGAGGCCGGGCTCCTGCGATTCGAGAACCCGCAGACCATCTCCGGAACGCTCGTGGGCACGCAACTGACCGACGACTTCCTGCAGATCCGGGCCGGCGGGGATCAGGCCCTCTTCCAAGGGCTTGGCAAATACCTCCTCGAGGCGGAGGCGCAGGGGAGGAAGACCCCGGGACTATCCACGGTCCTCGACCACGAATTCATCAATAACCACACCGCAGGCATCAACGAATACCTGCGGCACCTCGAAAAAGTCGAGTGGGATGACATCGTCGAAGCCACGGGCCTGAGCTTGGAGCAGATCCAGTCCACGGGCGAACGCATGCTGGCCTCCAATGCCACCATCGTCTGCTGGGCCATGGGCCTAACCCAGCACAAACACTCAGTTCCCACGCTCCGGGACGTCGTCAACGTGCTGCTCCTCCAAGGCAACATCGGTAAGCCCGGAGCAGGAGTATGCCCGGTCCGCGGCCACTCGAACGTCCAGGGCGACCGCACCATGGGCATCTTCGAAAAGATGCCGGAGAAGTTCCACGACAGGCTGGACCAGGAGTTCCAGTTCCTTTCCCCTCGCAAGCACGGCTACGACACCGTTGCGGCGATTCGTGCCATGCGGGACGGCAAAGTCCGCGTCTTCATTGGAATGGGTGGAAACTTCGTCCGGGCGGCCCCGGATTCCGAAGTCACGGAGCGGGCATTGGCCAACACAGACCTGACGGTGCAGATCTCCACGAAGCT
Organism: Actinomycetota bacterium; assembly: GCA_046730875.1. Taxonomy (GTDB): domain Bacteria; phylum Actinomycetota; class Actinomycetes; order Actinomycetales; family Micrococcaceae; genus Arthrobacter. The sequence continues at coordinate 1,097 of JBKPJW010000081.1, forward strand.
CAACCATTCCCACGTGTCCACTGGCCGACGCGCGCTGATCCTCCCGACGCTGGGTCGGACCGAAAAGGACGCGCAGCGCACCGGGGACCAGAGAGTGACGGTGGAAGACTCCATGAGCGCCGTCCATGCGTCCCGCGGACGCATTAAGCCGGCCAGCGAGCACCTCCACTCAGAGGTCGCCATCGTGTGCAACCTCGCCCACAAGCTCTTCACCGACAGTGACAGCCTCCCGCTGCCCAACACGCCTAATGCTGACTGGCTCTCGATGAAAGACGACTACTCCCTGGTCCGAAAACACATCGAGGCGGTCATCGACGGCTTCGACAATTTCGAGGAGCGGATCCAGCACCCTGGCGGCTTTGTCCTCCCCCACCCTCCGCGGGACGCCAGACAGTTCCAGACCGCGTCGGGGAAGGCACACTTCACCGGCAATGAGCTGGAATTCATTAAAGTACCCGCGGGGCGGCTGGTCCTTCAGACCCTGCGCTCACATGACCAGTACAACACCACCATCTACGGCAAGGATGACCGATACCGCGGTATCCGCGGCGGGCGTCGGGTGGTTCTTGTCAACGAGGCCGACATCGCTGAGCTCGGCTTTAGGGACGGTGACATGGTTCATCTGATTTCCGAGTTCCGCGGGACAGAGCGGCGGGCCGACAACTTCCGGATCGTTTCGTACTCGACACCGAAGGGCTGCGCGGCCGCCTACTACCCGGAGACCAACGTCCTCGTGCCGCTCGATTCGGTAGCCGACACCAGCGGTACACCGACATCCAAGTCCGTCATCGTGCGGCTGGAACGGGCCGAAGCGTGAGCGCCGACATGACGACGGCAACAGCGTCCACACGTGTGGACGGGCCGCGGGTTGAACAGGCCGTCCGCGAGTACCTACTGGCGATCGGAGAGGACCCGGACAGGCCGGGGCTCGTGGATACGCCCGCGCGGGTAGCCCGTGCGGCTGCGGAGATATTTGGCGGCCTTCATGAGGACCCCCTGGCCGTGCTGGACAAGACCTTTGACCTTGGGCACGGAGAAATGGTCATCGTCAAGGACATCCCCTTCTACTCCACCTGCGAGCACCACCTGGTGCCGTTCCACGGCGTAGCCCACGTTGGCTACATCCCATCGGCTGAGGGTCTCGTCACGGGACTGAGCAAGCTGGCCCGACTCGTCGATGTCTTTGCACGCAGGCCCCAAGTCCAGGAACGGCTGACAACCCAGGTCGTGGATGCGCTGGTCACTTCGCTGCGGCCCCTGGGGGCCATTGTGGTAGTTGAATGCGAACACCTCTGCATGTCGATGCGCGGGGTCCGCAAGCCCGGGGCCAAGACCATCACTTCAGCCGTCCGCGGGGAGCTCCGTCTGCCGGCGGCCCGTGCAGAGGCGCTCAGCCTGATACACGGCCGCTAAAAATCCCTGTACACACCCCCCGTCCTGCAATAGGATGTAACTGATATATCTTTACTGATGATCAAAAATATCAGTAGTAAGTTTCGAGGAGCATCATGCGTGCCATCATCCAGGCCCAGGCCGACACCGTTCTGGCCGCAGCCCGCGACGCTGCCCGCGACACCCCCACCGCAATGAATATCGCCGTCGTGGACGCAGACGGAAATCTCAAGGCCGGCGTGGCTCGGAAGCATCGACATCTCTATCAAGGAGCAGCTGCCCGGCGGTAGGCATCAACGGGAGGCCCGGCCTGGTACCCGGGCCTCCCCGGTCCCATCCAGAACATGGATGGACCGTCCCGATCCCGTGAACGATGCTTCGATGGGCCTGAAAACCTGGGGAGGTAGCTCAGCGGAGCATCGCTTTCGGGCTTCGGGGCAGCACCCAAAGCGGGGACTGTGAAGCACGCACCACGGGTGCAAATCTTCGCAGTCCCCGGCCAGACACCCCCAGCGCATCAGATAGTCAGAAAGGCCCGCGATGCCCGCTCATGAAATCGCCACAGACGGTCGCGCTTCCGCGTCGCCTTCTGCCCGCCAGCATGCCGGAAGGCTCTCCCCAACCTGGTCCGAAGCCCGCCAGATTGCCTTTGATTGCGCATCCGCACTCCCGCCCGCGAGCGTCCCGCTCGCTTCAGCACCGGGCCGAACACTGACCCGCGACGTCATCGCGCGGCAGAACATTCCCCACTACGCTTCCTCGGCAATGGACGGTTGGGCCGTCAATGGCACCGCTCCCTGGACCCTTTCCCAACAGGGACGCACATTGTCACCCGACGAGGCCAGCACCATTGCCACCGGCGGACTGGTACCACCGGGCGCCCATTCGATACTCCGCACAGAAAGTGGCCAGCTCACCCACAACCCTGAAGGCGAACTGCTGCTGACGCTCAACGACCACGCGAAGCACGGCGAGCCACTACTCGGTCAGCACATCCGCCATGCCGGCGAAGAAGCAACGGCGGGTGAAGTGTTGATCCCGGCGGGTACATTACTGAACCCGGCCCACATTGCCCTCGCTGCCGTAGCCGGCCACGACGAACTGCAGGTCCACGGAAAACCGATGGTGGCGATCGTTCTGACTGGTTCTGAGGTCGTCACCTCCGGCGTTCCGGCCCCGGGACAGGTCAGGGACACGTTCGGTCCGCAACTTGGGTCGGTCATTTCCCTTCTTGGAGCCACCCCCGGCAGCCCCCTCCGGATTGGCGATTCCTACCACGACTGGCTCTCGGCCCTCGGAGATTCTGGATCTCTCGCCGGGCAGCGACCGGATGTAACCATAACGACCGGGGGAACCGGCCGTTCCGGCACAGACCACTTCCGCGCCGCCGTCGCCGCGCTGGGCGGGCGGCTGTTGCTGGACGGCGTCGCCATGCGCCCTGGCCATCCCGCTGTCCTGGCCGAACTCCCCGACGGTCGGTTCCTCCTCGGCCTTCCCGGCAACCCCCTCGCTGCGATGATGGCGCTAATCACGCTGGCAGAGCCGCTTCTGGCGGCGCTCGGAAACAGGTCCAGGAGCGCAGTTGGACATGTGATTTCGGGCGCTGACCTTGATCCCTACCCTGGGCGTACCCGCCTCATCCCCTGCACGTTTAGCCACGGACTGGCATTTCCTGTCGCACATACAGGACCGGGCATGATGCGTGGTCTTGCCTGGGCGGACGGCGTCATGGCCGTTCCCCCGGAGGGCGTCCTGTCCGGTGAGCTGATTCCGGTGCTCCCGCTCCCCTGGACACCGTCAAACGAGAACATCGCTTCCATAAAATCTCAAGTACGGAGCTCGGCATGGCACGGATGACTCAGCGTAGGAAAATTCATCGCTTTCATACCGACGGTTCAGGCACCGAATTCCCGATACGGTTCAAGGAAGACGTACTGGCCGTCGAGGAGCCACTGGAAATCCGCATCGGCGGCAGGTCCTTCGCGGTCACCATGAGGACCCCAGGGGACGATTTTGACCTGGTAGCCGGGTTCCTGGTTTCCGAAGGCATCATCAGAAGTCAGTCCGAACTCGTCTCGCTTCGGTTCTGCGCCGGAGAGACCGGAGGCACACAGACGTTCAACGTGATCGAGGCCCAACTCCGGCCGGATGTGGTCCTGCCGGACACCATGCGCCACGTTTACACCTCAAGCTCCTGCGGCATCTGCGGGACTGACTCCATCGAAGCCGTTCGCAAGACACTCCATTTCGATCCCTCCCAGGACGAGCTGCAGATTCCCTTGGATGTACTCGCCGAACTGCCGGAGCGGCTTCGCGAGGCCCAAGCTCTGTTCGAGAAGACCGGAGGCGTCCATGCAGCAGGCCTGTTTAGGGTGGACGGCGCGAGCCCGGAGCTGCTTTGTCTTCGAGAAGACGTAGGCCGCCACAACGCGGTCGACAAGGTAGTGGGGTGGGCTCTGCGCCAAGACCTGCTGCCGCTGACCGGTACCGTACTCCAGGTTTCGGGACGGGCTTCCTTCGAGCTTGTCCAGAAGGCAGCACTGGCCGGTATTCCCGTCCTGGCAGCGGTAAGCGCACCTTCAAGTCTTGCCGTTGACCTCGCTGCTGAGACCGGCGTGACACTGGTTGGGTTCAGCCGGGGACACAGCCTGAATGTCTACGCCGGACGCGATCGGTTGGCCCCTCCGCGCAAGTCACGCCATGAGGAGAACTATGCCCGGCTTTGATCTTGTCCTCGCCGAGCTTAGCGAAGACCCCATCTCCGTTGACCGGGCGATGGCAGCAGTCGAGGGCAACGAGGCCGGTGCCGTGGTCAGCTTTAGCGGAGTGGTCCGCAACCACGATGACGGCAAAGCCGTGGACAGGCTCAGCTACTCTGCACACCCCACAGCACAGCAAGTTCTGAACGACGTCCTGGCAGAGCTTGCCGCAGAGCATGGAGCGTGGACGGAGCACCCCGTCCGTATCTGGGTGGCCCACCGCGTTGGCGTGCTCCGCATCGGTGATTCCGCACTCGTCTGTGCCGTCTCGGCAGCCCACCGAGGCCAGGCATTCGATGTTTGTTCAGACCTCGTGGACCGCATCAAGGCCCGCGTGCCCATCTGGAAAGAACAATTTTTCAGTGACGGCACCGTGGAGTGGGTGGGGACCGCCAGCAATCCAACGAATGCCTTCCAAGCGTCCGTCACAAGAAATAGAAAATAGGAGAACAATGACTGCCATTTCAACGACACAGTCCGGTGCCCCCGTCACTTCCGACGCGCACTCGAAGTCCGTCGGCGCCGACGGCGCGATCATCCTGACCGATCACTACCTGATCGAAAAGCTCGCGCAGTTCAACCGCGAGCGTGTCCCGGAGCGCGTGGTGCACGCCAAGGGCGGCGGCGCCTTCGGTACCTTCACCACCTCCGAGGACGTCTCGAAGTACACCAAGGCCGCTTTCCTCCAGCCCGGCGCCGAGACGGACATGCTCATCCGCTTCTCCTCCGTCGCGGGCGAGAACGGCTCCCCCGACACCTGGCGGGACCCCCGCGGCTTCGCCGTGAAGTTCTACACCACCGAGGGCAACTACGACCTCGTCGGCAACAACACCCCGGTCTTCTTCATCCGCGACGGCATCAAGTTCCCGGACTTCATCCACTCCCAGAAGCGCCTGCCGGGCACCCACCTGCGCGACGCCGACATGCAGTGGGACTTCTGGACCCTCTCCCCCGAGTCCGCCCACCAGGTCACCTGGCTGATGGGCGACCGCGGCCTGCCGGCCTCCTGGCGTGAAATGCAGGGCTACGGCTCACACACCTACCAGTGGATCAACGCCGAGGGCGAGCGGTTCTGGGTCAAGTACCACTTCAAGTCCAACCAGGGCGTGAAGTCCATCACCGGCGAAGAGGCCGAGGCCCTGGCCGGCTCCGACGCCGACTTCTACATCCGCGACCTCCAGGAAAACATTGCCGCCGGCAACTTCCCCTCCTGGGACCTGCACGTCCAGGTCATGCCGTACGAGGACGCCAAGACCTACCGGTTCAACCCCTTCGACCTGACCAAGGTGTGGCCGCACGCGGACTACCCGCTGATCAAGGTCGGCACCATGGAGCTGAACAAGAACCCGGAGAACTACTTCGCGCAGATCGAGCAGGCCACCTTCGCGCCGTCGAACTTCGTGCCGGGCATCGCCGCGTCCCCGGACAAGATGCTCCAGGCCCGCATCTTCTCCTACGCCGACGCCCACCGCTACCGCGTCGGCACCAACCACGCCCAGCTCCCGGTGAACGCGCCCAAGAACCAGGTCAACAACTACAGCCAGGACGGCGCCGGACGCTACCACTTCAACGCCCCGACCGTTCCGGTGTACGCACCGAACTCCGTCGGCGGCCCGGCCGCCGTGGAGCCGGCCATCGCCGGCGGCGGCTGGGAGAACGACGGCGCGCTGACCCACTCCGCGCACTCCCTGCACCCCGAGGACAACGACTTCGGCCAGGCCGGCACCCTGTACCGCGAGGTGTTCAACGACGCCGAGAAGGCCCGCCT
>JBKPJW010000082.1:0-1596 GCA_046730875.1 Actinomycetota bacterium
GCCAAGCGTGCCTGCCGGGCGGCCAGGGCGGACTTCAGGTCTTCCATTTCCCGGATCTGATCAATCAGCCCGGCACTGTCCGCGGCAGCCGGGGCGGACAGGCAACAGCCACGGTGAGGGGGGTGTCAGATGGTTTGTGTAGGAGGGCTGTAGTCGCTGGTTGATTGGAGAATCATTGTGGCTATGACTGAACCCGGTGAAGTGCTTCCCGAGGAGCTCGCCCGCAGGGCGGCTGCCGCGGGGAGCATGGATGCTTTGAAGGCCTCCGGCGCGTTCGATGAGCTGATGGCGCAGATCGATTCCGGGCAGCTGGAACTCGATGGCAAGGACGGTTTTATCCAGCAGTTGATCAAGGCCTCGCTGGAACGCGGGCTGCAGGCAGAGCTGTCCGGGCACTTGGGCTATGACAAGGGTGACCCGGTCGGGCGGTTCCTGCCGAATGCGCGCAACGGGTCCTATCCGAAGACGCTGGGGACCTCTGCCGGGGACGTGGATCTGGCCGTGCCCCGGGACCGTGACGGGTCCTTCACCCCGCATCTGGTGCCCAAGGGCGCGCGCCGGACCCGGGGCCTTGATGACATGATCATCAGCCTCTACGCGGGCGGCATGACGGTCCGGGACATCGCCCACCATCTGGAGTCCACGCTCGGGACCGAGCTGTCCCAGGAGACCATCTCGAAGATCACCGACGAGGTCCTCGAGGAGGTGCTGGAGTGGCAGCAGCGCCCGCTGGATCCGCTCTATCCGATCCTCTATCTGGATGCGATCGTCATCAAGGTCCGCGACGGGCACCAGGTCCGGAACCGTGCCGCGCACATCGCCGTGGGCGTGGACATGGAGGGCATCAAGCACGTTCTGGGCATCTGGGTTGAGGCCAGCGAGGGGGCGAAGTTCTGGGCCGGGGTCTGCGCTGAACTGGCCAACCGCGGCATCCAGGATGTGCTCATCGTGTGTTGCGACGGGCTCACCGGGTTCCCGGAGGCCATCGCGGCGACCTGGCCGGCCGCGACGGTCCAGACCTGCGTGGTGCACCTGATCCGCGCCTCGATGCGGTTCATCGGCTACAAGGACCGCAAAAAGGTTGCCGCGGCCCTGCGGCCGGTCTACACCGCCCCGACAGCCGACGCCGCGCAGGATGCCCTCGATAACTTCGAGGCCTCCGAGCTCGGCCGGAAATATCCGGCCACTGTGCGGACCTGGCGCAACGGCTGGGAGAAGTTCATTCCGTTCCTGGCGTTCGCGCCCCCGGTGCGGCGGATCATCTACACGACCAACGCCATCGAGTCCCTGAACTACCAGCTGCGCAAAGTCACCAAGAACCGCGGCCATTTCCCGAACGACCAGGCGGCCGTGAAACTGCTCTGGCTCGCGATCTGCAACATCGAGGACAAACGGGCCAGCGAACGGGCCAAACTGGACCGCAAGACCCGGGAGAACCGCTCCAAGACCGTCGACAAACTCATCGAGGGCACCAGCACACAGGGCTGGAGCGAAGCCCTGGGCATCCTCGTGCTGAACTACCCGGACCGCCTCGGACCCTATCTAAACCGATGACACCCCGGCCGACTTACACAAACACCTTGACAGGCCCGGCAG
>JBKPJW010000083.1:0-5212 GCA_046730875.1 Actinomycetota bacterium
CGTCGTACATGGAGGCCATGGAGGCCAAGGAGGCTAGGGATGCCAGCGCGGGGCCACCCGGAGACCTCCCCACTGCAGGAGATAGGGCGAGGTGACCCCGCGCTGGGGTTTTGGGGATATCAGGTCTCGTGAAGGTGGGTCCGGAGATACAAACCTGGCGAACGAGCCCGAGGGTCACCCGGGCTCGTTCGCCAGGCCAGGAATGCGCTTAGGCTAGGATGCGGCCGCCGTGCTGTAGGCCTGCTGGATCACGCTGCCCCAGTATGGGCCGTACATCTTGTTGGAATTGCTGCCGTAACCGTAGCTGTTGATGGAATTCTGGTAGCCCGAAGAGCTGGTACCGATGAACCACGGACCGCCCGAGGAGCCGCCGGTCATGTTGCAGGGGATGCCCTGGGTGTTGAACTGCGGGTTGTAGGGGTCATTGGTGGCCGTGCCCGAGCAGCTCTTGAGGGATTCCCCGTTGAAAGGCGCCGCGGCGGGGTAGCCGAAGGACTTGTAGCTCAGGCCGCGAGCGGCGTTGAACTGCACGCCGGAGCCGCCGACCACATCGCTCAGATACTTGCCGTTCAGCGTGGACATCACGGCGAAAGCGGTGTCGTAGGTCATGTCGCCGCCGGAGCTCCACTGCGTTGGTGTGTACAGCGCCCTGGCCGTCCACTTGCCGTAGGGGGCCGCGCCGTTGAGGTAGGCCGGGACGAACGTGAACTTGGTGGCGAACGCGCCCGGACCCTCATTCACGCAGTGCCCCGCCGTGGAGACCGTGCTCTTGTTGCCGGAGGAGACCGAGTTGCCGGAGCAGACGTAGTTGGTCCCGCCCAGGGTGAAGAAGACCTTGCCGATATGCGGGACGGGCGACTCGCTCGCGTTCGCCTTCGTCTGGATCGCCTTCGTCTGGATCCCCGACGCTCGCGTAGGTGCAGTCGCCTCGACCGTGCTCGGGGCGGCACCCTCCAGCGGTGCCGCCGCGGGCTTCGCGGCCATACTGCGTTTCATGGCCTTGTTTGCCAGGACGTCACCGGGGACGGCGCTGCGCATGCGCTCCTCGGTCCAGTAATCGGCGGTGCCCGACTCTGTCACGGCGTGGCTCGTGACATCGGACGCGAAAGCCGGCGCGGGGGAGACGGTAGCCGGCGCGGAGGAGGCGGCGGCCGCCCCCGCTGCACTCAGGGCCAGCAGCGCGGCAGCAGAAAAAGTCAGCAGGCTGGTGGCCAGAGTCGTGGGTGTTCTCATGGGTGTCCTTACCGGGGGAAAGGGATGCGGCCCCGGATAGGGGCCGCTGGATGGGACGAAACTACGGCAGTTTGACACCTTTGTAAAGTGAATTGTCAATTCCTGTTATGCCCGGTTCGGATGTCACGCATCCGTCTGCGCCCGACGCCGGTAGGCGCCAACGCGGGCACCTCGGGTAAGTTAGGGGTGTTGAGATAACACAAGATTCCGGAACACCCAGACCATCAGGGAGACGCCCGAGCAATGGCAAAGATTATCTATACCCACACCGACGAAGCGCCGATGTTGGCCACTTATTCGTTCTTGCCGATCATTGAGGCGTTCGCCTCGACGGCCGGTGTGGAAGTGGAGACCCGCGACATCTCGCTGGCCGGCCGCATCATCGCCGCATTCGGCGACTACCTCACCGAAGAGCAGCGGGTCAGTGACGCCCTCGCCGAGCTTGGTGCCCTGGCGAAGACGCCCGAAGCCAACATCATCAAGCTGCCGAACATCAGTGCCTCCGTGCCCCAGCTGAAGGCCGCGATCTCTGAACTTCAGGGTCACGGCTACGCGCTGCCGGACTACCCGGACAACCCCTCCTCGGACGAGGAAACGGACATCCGGTCCCGCTACGACAAGATCAAGGGCTCGGCTGTGAACCCGGTCCTGCGCGAAGGCAACTCGGACCGCCGCGCACCGCTCTCGGTCAAGAACTACGCCCGCCAGAACCCGCACAGCATGGGCGCCTGGACCCCGGAGTCAAAGACCAACGTGGCCCACATGGACACCGACGACTTCCGCTCCAACGAGAAGTCCGTGGTCATCGACGCCGACACCAACATCAAGATCCAGTTCGTCAAGGAAGACGGCACGGTCAAGGTGCTCAAGCGTGCCTTCCCGGTCCTCGCCGGCGAGGTCATCGACGGCACGGTGATGCGCGCGGCCGCCCTGGACAAGTTCCTCGCCGCCCAGGTTGCCCGGGCCAAGAACGAGGGCGTGCTGTTCTCCGCGCACCTGAAGGCCACCATGATGAAGGTCTCGGACCCCATTATCTTCGGCCACGTCGTCAAGGCCTACTTCGCCGACCTCTTCGCCACCTACGGTGAGCAGCTCGCCGCCGCCGGCCTGAGCCCCAACAACGGCCTGGCTTCCATCCTTAACGGCCTTGAGGACCTCCCGGAGGAGATCCGCGGCGACGTCCGGGCGGCCATCGAAAAGGGCCTCAACGACGGCCCGGAACTTGCCATGGTCGATTCCGACAAGGGCATCACCAACCTCCACGTGCCCTCCGACGTGATTGTCGACGCCTCCATGCCGGCAATGATCCGCAGCTCCGGGCACATGTGGGGCCGCGACGGCCAGGAAGCCGACACGCTGGCCGTCCTCCCGGACAGCAGCTACGCCGGCATCTACCAGGTTGTGATCGACGACTGCCGCGCCCACGGAGCCTTCGATCCCACCACTATGGGCACGGTCCCGAACGTCGGCCTCATGGCCCAGGCCGCCGAGGAATACGGCAGCCACGACAAGACCTTCGAGATCCAGTCCGCGGGCACCGTCCAGATCGTCGACGACGCCGGCACCGTGCTGATCGAGCACCAGGTCGCCCCGGGCGACATCTGGCGCGCCTGCCAGACCAAGGACGTGCCGATCCGTGACTGGGTCAAGCTGGCCGTCACCCGCGCCCGCGCCTCCTCCATGCCGGCCGTCTTCTGGCTGGACAAGGGCCGCGCGCACGACGCCCGGATGATCGCCAAGGTGGAGGAGTACCTCAAGGACCACGACACCGAGGGCCTGGAGATCTCCATCATGTCCCCGGAGGAGGCCACGGCCTTCACGATCGAACGCATCCGCAAGGGCGAAGACACCATCTCGGTGACCGGCAACGTGCTCCGTGACTACCTCACGGACCTCTTCCCGATCCTGGAACTGGGCACCAGCGCCAAGATGCTCTCGGTGGTCCCGCTCATCAACGGCGGCGGCCTGTTCGAGACCGGCGCCGGCGGCTCCGCCCCGAAGCACGTCCAGCAGCTGCTGAAGGAAAACCACCTGCGCTGGGACAGCCTGGGTGAATTCCTGGCACTGGCAGTCAGCTTCGAGCACCTCGCCACGAGCACCGGCAACGCCCGCGCCCAGGTCCTGGCCGACACCCTCGACCGCGCCACCGGCACGTTCCTGCTGGAGGACAAGTCGCCCAAGCGCAAGGCCGGCGAGCTGGACAACCGCGGCAGCCACTTCTACCTGGCCAAGTTCTGGGCCCAGGAACTGGCAAACCAGAACGACGACGCCGAGCTCGCCGCTGCTTTCGCCGCCGTTTCCGACGCGCTGAACTCCAATGAGGACACCATCACCGGCGAACTCCTGGCCGTCCAGGGATCAGCTGTGGACCTCGGCGGTTACTACCGGCCGGACGCTGCCAAGGCCGCAGCGGTCATGCGCCCCTCGGCAACGTTCAGCGAAGTCCTCGCGACGCTGACCAAGTAGTCCGCCGCAGCGGTCGAGCAGCGCTCGGGCCGTAGCTGCGAGAACGCCCCGTTTCCCAAAAGGGAGGCGGGGCGTTCTGCTGTCCGACCCGTCGCCGGGCTATCCTGGCTGCCGGGCCGCCAACCAAGGCCGGCCGGGTGGGGACGGCTGGCCGATCGGCGCGGCCTCTTGCCGACCCGGACAGCCACGAGGATCAGCCCTTGCCCTTCCCCTTCTCCTTCGCCTTACCAGCGCCACCGCCGTTGCCGGCTGGCGCGGGGGCCACGGCGCGCGGTGCCGCCTGCGCGGCAGCCGCGGCCTGTGCCGCAGCAGCCTCCGCCGCTACTTTGTCCGCGGCTGCTTTTTCGGCCGCTGCTTTTTCCGCCGCAGCCTGTTCTGCCGCCTTGCGTGCTGCCTCGGCCGCCGCCAGTTGCGCGACGAGATCCGCCCGGACGGCGTCAATCGATGACTTGATGCTCTGGTGGCGTTTGAAGGACACATCGCCGCCAGCGGCCGCAGAATCCAGACGGGCCAACAATTCGTCCAGGTGCTTCAGGGAGGCGGCGGGGTCGTTGGCGGCTGCAGCCTCGCTGACGGCCAGGACTTGGGACTGCAGTTGCCTCGCCGCGTCCCGGCCCAGCTCAGGGGGAGGGGCGCCGCATCCGGCCAGCACCCCTCCTAGTGCCAGCGTCCCTCCTAATGCTCCGGCCAGCAGCACACCCGCGAGGAGTCCAGGCCTGCGGCGCGGAGAACTGGAGCCGGTGGCGTCCCGGCCGGTGGTTAGCAGAGCGCTCATGGTTCCACGCTCGTCTGGAGATCCTTCAGGTGATCGCCGAGCGGCCCCGTGACGGTGGGGTAGGGGACGACGTCGGGAGATGCGGGAGCGGACAGCGTGACCGCGATCGCCGCCCCAAGAGCAAGGACTGCGAGCATCCCGAGAAGCACCGCCAGGCGGGTGCGAAGCCGGGCCCGGAAGAACCATCCGGTTCCACGGGACAGCGAGGGGCGGCGGCGCGGGCGCGGCGGCACGGCTGCCGGGCCGGACCGGTTCAGGCGGCGTGCTCCCGCTCTGTCTGCAGCTCCCGGCGCGGCTGCTGCTCCGGGCCCGGATTGACGGGGCGGCACAGCCGGCGGGGCAGGGAGGACCCGGGTGCGTTCCGCTTCGACGGGTCCCGGCAGGAATCCCGGGGAAACGAGGCCATGGCGCAAGGACGCCTCGAGTTCCGCAGCCGACGGGCGGTCCAACGGCTCGAGGACTGTCATGGCCTGGATGAGCCGGGCCCACTCGGCGGGGACGGTGTCGGGAATGGCAGGCGCCCGGTGCAGGCGGGCGACGGCTGATTCGACGGCGCTGCCCGGGTACTCCACTTCGCCCTTCAGGCATTCCAGAAGAACCAGGCCCAGGGAGTAGATGTCGCTCGCCGGTCCGAGGTCAGCGCCACGGGCCTGTTCCGGGCTGAGATAGGCCGCGGTCCCCACCATGGTCCCCGTGGCCGTAATCCGGGTCCCGTCGATGATCCGGGCGATGCCGAAG
>JBKPJW010000084.1:0-5842 GCA_046730875.1 Actinomycetota bacterium
GAAGGTCAGGACCAGCGCCACGAGCAGGGGCCGCCGCGGTACTCTGCCCAACAGTCGTGCCGCTGGCACCACGGTGACCACGATGACGGCGGCGTAGGCGGCGGCAAGGTAGCCGGCCACCGGCTCGGACACGCTGAGGCCGGTGCTGATCTGGGGGAGCAGGCCGGAGGGAAGGAGCTCGGTGGTGATGGCGGTAAAGGCGATGGTGGCCAGGACCAACATGGCGGCCAGCGGGAAAGGCTGGGGCGCCGGCGCGGAAATCGCGGATGACATTGAGGGAGGGTTCCATTCAAGGAGGAGGGAGTGGAACCGGGCGCTGTGGGCCGAACAATTCCTCGAGCAAACTTACCTGATCCTGGGCGAGCACCGGCGGAAGCGCGGCCATACCACCCAACCCGGCACGCACGCTCCTGGCCCGTTGGTGATCCGGAACTTGCCGCGGGATGGGATCCAGTAACCTGCACGGCATTGATCGGATCGAGATCCTGCACCCTGATGTTGCCAAACTGACCTCGGAAGATCACAGTAGGTCACATCGAGGCCGGGAGTCCGGCCGCGGCTTTCAGGAGCCGTGTTCCCGCTGTGGAGGTCAACCATGAGCACCACGTCCGACAAAGTCTTTGATGTAACTCCTGAAGGTGACGAGCCCACGCTCAAGCGGGTCCTCGGACCTAAGCTCCTGCTCCTGTTCATCGTCGGTGACATCCTCGGCGCAGGCGTCTACGCCGTCACCGGAACCATGGCCGGCACGGTGGGCGGCATCGTCTGGCTGCCGTTCCTGCTCGCTTTCATCGTCGCGACACTGACCGCTTTCTCCTACCTGGAGCTGGTCACCCAATACCCGCAGGCAGCCGGCGCGGCGCTCTACACCCACAAGGCGTTCGGGATCCACTTCGTCACGTTCCTGGTCGCGTTCGCCGTCGTCTGCTCCGGCATCACCAGCGCCTCCACCTCCGCGAACGTCCTGGCCCAGAACTTCTTTGGCGGCCTGGCGATCAACGGCTGGATGGAGATGCCCGGGCGGGAGGTGATCACCGCGGTTGCGCTGGGCTTCATGCTGCTGCTGGCGGCCATCAACCTGCGCGGCGTGGGTGAGAGCGTGAAGTTCAATGTGGTGCTCACCCTGGTCGAGATGACCGCCCTGTGCATCGTGATCGGCGTCGGCTTCTACGTGATGGCGCAGGGGACAGGAAATCCCGCGGAGATCACTGTCTTCACCGACCACCAGGACAAGGGCTTGTTCCTGGCGGTTACGGCGGCAACGTCCATCGCGTTCTTTGCGATGGTGGGCTTTGAGGACTCCGTCAACATGGTCGAGGAAACGCAGAACCCCGAGAAGATCTTCCCCCGGACCATGCTGACCGGTCTCGGCGTCGCCGTGCTCCTCTATATGCTGGTGGCCGTGTCCGTGGTCAGCGTGCTCACGCCCGCCGAGCTCGAGGGGATCAGGGAAGCCGAAGGCGCCGCGCTCCTTGAGGTGGTGCACAAGGGCTCTCCGGACTTCCCGATCGACAAGGTCTTTCCGTTCCTCGCGGTCTTCGCCGTCGCCAACACCGCGCTGATCAACATGCTGATGGCCAGCCGCCTGATCTATGGCATGGCCCGCCAGGACGTCCTGCCGCGGCCGCTCGGAAAGGTCCTGCCGGGACGCCGCACGCCGTGGGCCGGGATCGCGTTCTCCACCGTCCTGGCGCTGGCGCTGATCTGGTACGTCACGTCCGACCCGGAAAGCAACGTCGTCGCGAACCTCTCCGGCACCACGGCGTTCCTGCTGCTGTGCGTGTTCACCGTGGTGAACGTGGCTTGCCTGGTACTCCGTGGCAAGAGGGATCCCAACCGCCAGGTGTTCTTCACCTCGCCCGGGCTGCTGCCGCTCGTCGCGGCCCTGCTGTGCGCCTTCCTCGCCGGACCATGGGTGGGGCGCAACGTCATCCAGTACCAGCTCGCCGGGGGACTGATGGCGATCGGCGTGGTGCTGTGGTTCATCACCTGGCTGATCAACAAGAGGACCAACACCAGGGAGGGTGAACCGGTCGGCATCCAGAACATCGGAAAGGACGATAAGGTCCCGCCGCCACCGAGCCACTGAACCAGGGGCGCCAGCGACTATTCGGTGCTACGCGGTTCGGGCCGCCGTGAATCAGTGTTCTTCCTGCTCCAGTGATCCGCCGCCATCGGCGGTGGCAAGCCAGGAACGGATTAAGCGTCCGTACGGCTCTGACTCCTGGTAGCGGCTGTGATCCTGCGGCCTAATCGTTTGCCTACACCGTGGATAGGGATCCCAATCTGAGATGCGATGGTCGATGTCATTCTCGGAGTCTTGGAACACATGGAATCCCAGAAAGTCCGTGCGCCGATAGAAGTTGTGCCAGTGTTGTCCGCTCTGCAACAGGCTGGCAAGGGACCCCTCGGGAGGGGTAAATCCCTCCACGGGCGGCTGTGGCGGCGCGTCCGGGACGGCGCTCCGGAAATCCGGCCGATCGGTTACATGATGGCCAAGTACTGCGGGGCCGAGCAGGTCCGGGAAGAATCTGCCGAACCACGCTCGCAGTTGCGAGCCGTAGGATACAAACCTGATTCGCGGGAGCTGGGCGTCGGGCAGCTGAAGCATCACGGCAGCCAGGATGGCTGACCCGAGGCTGTGTCCAGAGAGGATGATGTAGTCGTATTTGGCTGCTGCAGCGTGTGTATCCGATGTCTTGCACGGCGTACTTGTCCCCTCCTCATTCCCCGGGGAGATCGCCCCCGTCAGGCCGCCACTGATTCTGTCCAACAGTTCAGGGACAACGCGCTCTCCGTAGCATGGAGGGCTGAACGGGTGCGCAGCACGTGGCCAGAACGTTGCCAAGTCCCAAATGACGCCCACGGCCCGCAGCAAGTCCTCATGGAAGATGCCCACCGCGATGAGGACAAGGAGGATGACCCCAGTGACAATGGCCAAAATGACGCCCCATTGGACGAGTGCGGAGGAGTAGGGCTTCTGCCCGCTGGCCATGCCGAGGGTGGCCAGCAATCCCATGGTCAATGGCACAAGTACGAGGGCACCCAGAAGGGCTTCTGCCCGGTGAATGACGGCGGCAAAGTACCTGGAACGGGTGGTCCTGCCGAGCAGCGCGGCATCGTTCGCCAAAGGCTCCGCCTGTTGGTCTTTTTGGGCCAGGTCCCTGATGTCCTGGGCGCCATCCCGGTGGAATCTGAGTAGCAGAATCACGCCGACGACGACGGCTATCACCAGTCCAGGCAGGTACAGCATGGCGAACCAAAGAAAAGGGCTGGGCACCACCAGGGTGCTGCTGACTTCGGCGGAAATTTCATGGGGAGCGGACGGGTTCAAAAGGGCGGGATTTAGGCGTCCGTCCAGAACTGCGGCGGAAAGGAGTGTGGCCACCGATGAATACATGACGCCGAGGAAAGTAGCGAATGAGAGGAAGTACGCCGGGGCCAGTCCAAACCACGCCCAGCTCAGGACCACACCCTTCCGGGTTCTGTAATGCACCCGAGACCCGACGAAAAGCACGGCCACCAGGAGGAAGGCAACGGCCAGGAAATTGTCCCTGATAACCGCTGGGTCAAGAATCTGCATAGTTATGAAAGCAGCGAGAATTACGCCTGCCACCCATGCGAACCAAACCGCCGAAAGGACAGCGGCGAGTAAGTAAACGGCGGTGAAGAGGCACGCCGTGATGGCGATTTGAATGTCGGAGCTCAGCGGCAGTTGCCCGCTTTGATCCAACGTTCCATGCCCGTTCAAGAGCCAGACGATGTTGGCAGCGAGTGCGGCGGTAGCCATCGCCAGGAGCACCCACGGACCAATTTTCCGCGTTCGCCGGGCTTTCTCGGAAG
This sequence comes from Actinomycetota bacterium, assembly GCA_046730875.1. Classification (GTDB taxonomy): domain Bacteria; phylum Actinomycetota; class Actinomycetes; order Actinomycetales; family Micrococcaceae; genus Arthrobacter. The sequence goes on from JBKPJW010000084.1 coordinate 3,844, forward strand.
GACCGTGCTCTATCTGGTCCAGGACGCCGACGGCTGTCAACAGAAAGACTGCCAGCAGCACACTGATAGCGAATGTCAGTGGGAGGGGCAGTGCCCATGAACCGCTTGATTCGAGGGCATGGACGGGCGCTGCGGCGGAGATGGCGAGCACGCACAGCCCGCACGCCAAGTGGAGCCGAAGGAGAGACTTCGTCCGTTCCTCGCCTTTCCAGAAGGCAGGCCGGCGCAGGATTCGATTGTCCTGGACGTGTTCGTCGGCGTGCGTGTGATGGGGCGTCCGTGCTTCTGTTTTACGGATGGACTGCCGGCTAAGTGCCCACAGGACGGCCAGCCCAGCAAGAGGCAAAAACGACGCAATGGCAATCCGTTCGACAGCGCGGGGGCTGTCGAAGATAGGCGTAAGGACGCTGATGCTGGCGCACCAGGACGTGCCGTGGCGAAAACACTGCCACGCAACAAGATCCACCGCAATGCTGCAGATAGTCCCCAGCAGAAGACAGGTAAGAAGAAGGCCTACCCACCGGATGAGGACCGCGGCCGCATACTGCCGGCGCCCGGCCGTGGACAGCCCGGGTCGGGACCACATGGCCACGTTGACGAAGGCAAACGGGGCCAGCAAGAGCCAAAAACTTCTCAGGACGCTCTCGAACCCCCATGCCCCGGAGGTTAACCTGCCCCAAAAATATGCCTCCACATGCAGCTTCGGGCGACCGTCCAGCTTCGGGTCGGCCTCCGTCCCAATCTCGCGTACTCCTGGCTGTACCCTGCTGAAGCAGTAGAAGCCTGTCTTCTTATCAACAGGGTTCCTCCCAACTCCGGGCGGAACGGGTTTGCAGGGTCGCTGCACGCCCCGGGGCACTCCGAGACTTTCCCAGGGGCGGGTTCCTCGGACGCCATGAACCCGGACTTCCAGGAAATGAAGTGCGTCATTGCCCATGGGTTCGCCAGATGTGGAAGACATTCCAGGCCCCTCCGAGATGTCCGACGTCGATCACCAAGACGACTTCTTCGTCCAGCGGCCGCCCCTCACGGTACCGACCAGTTAGCTCCGGATTGCGAAGCGTGTCAACGGTGTTTGTCGTGGCCCGGCCGTTTCTCAGCGCCACTACGGCCGTCCGCCACCAGTCAGCCGGCTTCAGCGTCCGTCAGGCCCATGAACATGGTCCGGTGCAGGATGTCCACGTGCTTGCGCGAGACCACTACGGCCTCCTGGACATCGCCGGCCCGCAGGGCTGCCACCAGCGCGACGTGGTCGCAGTTGGATTTGTGCAGCAGCTCGATCGGGTAGGGAATGAAGTACGCATACAGCTCGGCCAGCGTCTCGTGATAGACCTCGACGGCGGTGCCCAGCCCCGATGCGGTGCCCACCAGCTGGTGGAACTGCTCGTCTGACTGGTGGTAGCCGGCCCAGTCCGCCGACTCGGCCATATCCTGGGTCAGCCGGTCGAGCTCATCCAACTGCTCCGCCGTCGCGTTGATGGCCGCGTAGTGCGTCACCGCGCATTCGAACAGCAGCCTCCGGTCCACCAGCCGGTTGACCGCCTGGGACTCGGCCGGTGATGCCGTGAGTTCGGCCAGCACGTTCCGCGGGGGCTCATCGGCCACGAACGTTCCGCCGGCCCGGCCGCGGCGTCGGACCACCACGCCCTGGTCGGCCAGGCTGGCCAGCGCCCGGCGGGCGGTAATCGGGCTCACCGACAGGCCCAGCGCCACGTCCTCCTGATCGGGCAGGCGCTCGCCGGGTTTCAGCAACCCCAGCGAAATGGCCATGCCGATCCGCAGCCGGACGGCGTCGATAGCGCTGCGGCGGTCGATGCCGGCCAGCCTGCCCGCGCCGATCGGTGAAGTGCCGATGGGTGATGGCTCGGCGGTGTCCTCCAACTGACGGGTCATATCCGCTACTTTACGGCCCATCGGCACCTCTTCCCATAATTAGATCATTCTGATCTAATATAGTGCAGATCACATCCCCATCGTGGAGGACACCATGCAACGAACG
>JBKPJW010000085.1:0-2735 GCA_046730875.1 Actinomycetota bacterium
GCGGATGACGTGATCGCCATGCCGCTGCAGTGCTCCACCCAGTGGGACGGCCTGGGCCACATCTTCGACCAGGGCAAAGCCTGGAACGGCCGCGCCGCAGGCGACGTGGTCACCTCCGAAGGGGACCTGGTCACCGGCATCGAAACCGCCGCGGCGAAGATCGTCACCCGCGGGGTATTGCTGGATATCGGCCGCGCGCTCGGCCCGGAACTCGGACGGAACGACGGCGAACTGCCGGACGGCTTCGCCATCACCCCGGAACACCTCCAGCGGACCATCGAACTGCAGGGGCCCAGCTCGCAGGTGGGCCGGGGAGACATCGTGGTGATCCGCACCGGCCAGCACACCAGGGTCCGCCGCGAGGGCTGGGGCGATTACGCCGGCGGCTCAGCCCCCGGCCTGTCCTTCGCGACGGCACCCTGGCTGCACCGCAGCGAAATCGCCGGGATCGCCACCGATACCTGGGGTTTCGAAGTCCGTCCCAACGAGTTCGACGCCGCCTTCCAGCCCCTCCACCAGATCGCCATCCCCAACCTCGGGCTGTTCCTGGGCGAGATGTGGGACCCGGACGGCCTGGCGGAAGCCTGCGCGGCGGACGGCCGATACGACTTCCTGCTCACCGCCGCACCGCTTCCCATCACCGGCGCCGTCGGGTCACCCGTCAACCCGATCGCAGTCCGGTAAACGATCTCAGTCCGGTAAACGATCTCAGTCCGGTAAACACAGTCCGGTAGCTTTCAGGACAACAGCACCACAACCACCAGCAGTTACGCCGTCAATACAAAGGAGTCAGCGATGGCAGCAGTACAGAACGTCGGAATCGTCGGGGCGGGAGCCGCGGGACTGACCGCAGCCATCCTGTTGGCCGACGCCGGAATCCAGGTGGAAGTCCTGGAGAAGGCGGAAGCCCCGCAGACTCTCGGATCCGGAATCACCCTGCAGGGCAACGCCTTGCGGGTCTTCCGCCAGCTCGGCGTGTGGGAGCAGATCGAGGCGAAGGGCTACGCGTTCAGCACCCTCGGCCTGCGCGCCCCGGACCCCGCCGGCACTGTCATCGCGGTCCTTGAGGACATCCGGACCGGCGGCGATGACCTCCCCGCAACGCTCGGCATGTACCGCCCCGACCTCACCGCCATTCTCCGCGATCGGGCCGAGCAGGCCGGTGCCCAGATCAGCTACGGCAAGACCGTCACCGGAATAGCGGACGACGGCGATGCCGTCACCGTCAGCACCGCCGACGGCGCCACCGCCAGCTACGACCTCCTGATCGGCGCCGACGGCCTGCACTCCGCGGTCCGCAAGGCCATCGGCATCGACGTTGAGCCCGCGCCCACCGGCATGGGCATTTGGCGCGCGTTCGTGGAGCGGCCCGAGGACGTGGTCCGCACGGACCTTACCTACGGCGGCCCCTGTTTCATCGCCGGCTACTGCCCCACCGGCCCCGACACCATTTACGCCTACCTGGTGGAAAAAGCCCAGGAGCGCAAGCACGAGGACGGCCCCCGCATCATGGCGGAGCTCGCCGCCGCCTACGGCGGCCCGTGGAACGAAATCCGTTCGAACCTGGACCAGAGCGCACGCATCAACTACACCTGGTTCACCACCCATCTGGTCGACGGGCCCTGGAACCGCGGCCGCACCGTCATCATCGGCGATGCCGCCCACAGCTGCCCGCCGACGGTGGCACAAGGTGCTGCCATGGCACTGGAAGACGCGGCCGTGCTGGCTGAACTGCTGATCAAGGCTGACGACATCACGGAGACCCTGTGGAAGGAGTTCACCGACCGCCGCCTGGACCGGGCAACAGCAGTGGTCGATGCCTCCGTCCAGCTGGGCCAGTGGATGCTCGACGGCGTCCGCGACGCCGACGTGCCCGGCCTGATGCACTCCCTTTCCACCATGCTGAAGGAACCCGCATGAACACCACCCGCCGTGCCGAAGGACAACCCCCCATCGTGGACGTCCACGCCCACATCCTGCTTCCGGCCCTGCAGCAATTGGTGGCCGAGGCGGATCCCGAGGGATTCGGCGCCCAGCAGGCCTTGGAAGTGCGGCGCAACGGGCCCGAATCCATGGCCGCTTCAGGCAAGATGATCAAGGAGCGGTGGCCGCAGCTGACGGACCTGGACCGCCGGCTGGCGGACATGGATGCCCAGGGCGTGGACGTGCAGCTGGTCTCGCCCTCGCCGTCGCACTTCTACTACTTCGCCCCGGAAGAACTGGCCCTGCAGGTGGCCAAGACCGCCAACCAGGCCGTGCGCGAGTTCGTGGACCGCGCCCCGGAGCGGCTCAACGGACTGGGCCTCGTCCCGCTCCAGCACCCTGCCCTGATGGTGGAAGCCCTGGACCATGCCGTGCTGGAGTGCGGGCTGCTTGGCGTGGAGATCGGTTCGTTCGCCGCCACTCCGGGCGATCCTGACCGCAGCACCGTTGAGCTTTCCGACCCCCGGCTGGAACCCTTCTGGAGCCGGGCCGAGGAGCTGGGCGCCCTGGTGTTCCTGCACCCGTTCGGCTGCTCACTGGATGAACGGCTGGACCGCTTCTACCTCGCCAACACCGTCTCCCAGCCCGCCGAAAACGCGGTGGCCCTGTCGCACCTGATCTTCGGCGGGGTCCTGGACCGGCACCCGGACCTCTTGGTTCTGGCAGCGCACGGCGGCGGCTACCTTCCCACCACACTCGGACGCTCCGATCACGCCTGGCGGGTCCGGCCGGAGGCACACGGCTGCGCCCAG
>JBKPJW010000086.1:0-12731 GCA_046730875.1 Actinomycetota bacterium
GAACGGGACGCCGCAGTCCATGCAGCGGCCGGCCTGGGCCTTCAGCGTGCCCTTTTCCTGGGCCTCGTAGACTTCCTTCCAGTCCATGATGCGGACCGGAACGGGGCGGCGCGGCTGGGTTTCACGCTGGCGTACTTTCAAAAATCCGCGTGGGTCAGCCACCGGTTACCTCCAGGATTCGAGACCAAACTTCTTCGCCGTCGGGGTCAAGGCCCTCTTCGATGGCGTCAAGACGGGTTTGCAGGACGGCCGCGTAGTCGCGCGGCAGCACCTTGGTAATGCGGGCTGCGGTGTCGTCGAAGTTCTCGAGCAGACGGGCCGCCAGCAGCGACTCGGTCTCCTCGGAATGCTTCACCAACAGCCCATGGACAATGTCGCGGTCCTCGGCGTCGAGCTCGAGCAGCTGCAGCTCGCCGGTCTCGAGGGCCTGCTTGTTGACGCGTTCGGCCTGCAGGTCCAGCACATAGGCCGTACCGCCGGACATGCCGGCGCCGAAGTTGCGGCCGGTGCGGCCGATGATGAGCGTCTGGCCGCCGGTCATGTACTCGCAGCCGTGGTCACCGATGCCTTCGACCACTGCGGTGGCGCCGGAGTTGCGGACCAGGAAGCGTTCGCCCACCTGGCCGCGCAGGAACATCTCACCGCTCGTGGCGCCGTAGCCGATCACGTTGCCGGCGATCACGTTGCTTTCGGCCGGGAAAATGTTGGTGCGGTCCGGCCGGACGATGATGCGGCCGCCGGAGAGGCCCTTGCCGACGTAGTCATTGGAGTCGCCGAACATGCGCAGCGTGATGCCGGCCGGCAGGAACGCCCCGAGTGACTGTCCCGCAGTGCCGCTGAGCGTGATGTCAATGGTGTCCGTGGCCAGCACGTCGGTGCTGAACGTCTTCGTGACCACGTGGCCCAGCATGGTACCGACGGAGCGGTCGGTGTTGATGACGTTCACCGAGATCTTCACCGGCGTGCGGTCGCTGAGGGCTTCCGCTGCCATGGCGATCAGGCGCTGGTCGAAGTGCTTGTCCAGCTCGTGGTTCTGGCCGGTGAGGTTGCGCAGCGGGGCGTCGTCGTCGAACTCGAGTCCGTGCAGGATCGGGTCCAGGTCCAGCCCTTCGGCCTTCCAGTGGTTGATCGCATCGCGGGAGTCGAGCATCTCGGCGTGGCCGATCGCCTCCTCGATGCTGCGGAAACCCAGCTCCGCGAGGATTTCGCGGACTTCCTCGGCAAGGAATTCGAAGAAGTTCACCACGAACTCGGGCTTGCCGTTGAACCTGGAGCGCAGCTCCGGGTTCTGGGTCGCGACGCCCACCGGGCAGGTGTCCAGGTGGCAGACGCGCATCATGATGCAACCGGAGACCACCAGCGGAGCGGTGGCGAAGCCAAACTCCTCGCCGCCGAGCAGCGCGGCGATCACGACGTCGCGGCCGGTCTTGAGCTGGCCGTCCACCTGCACCACCACGCGGTCGCGCAGGCCGTTGAGCATGAGGGTCTGCTGGGTCTCGGCGAGGCCGAGCTCCCACGGGACACCGGCGTGCTTGAGCGAGTTCAGCGGCGAGGCGCCGGTACCGCCGTCGTGCCCGGAAACCAGGACGACGTCGGCCTTCGCCTTGGTGACGCCGGCTGCCACGGTGCCGATCCCGACCTCGGAGACAAGCTTGACGTGTACGCGGGCCGAGGGATTGGAGCGCTTGGCGTCGTAGATCAGCTGCGCGAGGTCCTCGATGGAGTAGATATCGTGGTGTGGGGGCGGCGAAATGAGGCCGACGCCGGGCGTCGAGTGCCGCGTGCGGGCCACCCAGGGGTAGACCTTCTGCGCCATCAACTGGCCGCCTTCGCCGGGCTTGGCACCCTGCGCCATCTTGATCTGGATGTCGTCAGCGTTGGACAGGTAGAGGCTCGTGACCCCGAAGCGGCCCGAGGCGATCTGTTTGACCGCGGAACGCCGGGTGGGATCGAGCAGGCGGTCAACGTCCTCGCCGCCTTCACCGGTGTTGGACTTGCCGCCCAGCCGGTTCATGGCGATCGCGAGGGTCTCGTGGGCTTCCTGCGAGATGGAGCCGTAGCTCATGGCGCCGGTGGAGAAGCGCTTGACGATGCTGGAGACAGGCTCCACTTCTTCAAGCGGCACCGCGGGACGCAGACCGGCCTTGAACTTCAGCAGCCCGCGCAGGGTCATGAGGTTCTCGGACTGGTCGTCCACGCCGCGGGTGTAGGACTTGAAGATGTCGTAGCGGCGTTCACGCGTGGCGTGCTGCAGCCGGAAGACGGTCTCGGGGTTGAACAGGTGCGGTTCGCCGTCGCGGCGCCATTGGTATTCGCCGCCGCCGAGCAGGGGCTGGTGCGGCAGTTCAATGCCGTTCTCGGGGTAGGCCATGCGGTGCCGTGCCAGAACCTCGGCCGCGATGACATCGAGGCCGACGCCGCCGAGCTGGGAATGGGTGCCGGAGAAGTACTCGTCCACGAGTTCCTGGCCGAGGCCGAGCGCTTCGAAGGTCTGGGCGCCGGTGTAGGAGGCCACCGTGGAAATGCCCATCTTGGACATGATCTTCAGGACGCCCTTGCCGAGGCCCTTGATCAGGTTGTAGACGCCGTCCTGCGGGGTAACCCCCACGACGTCGCCGGAGGCGATGAGCTGTTCCACGGATTCCATGGCCAGGTACGGGTTCACGGCGGAGGCGCCGTAGCCGATGAGCACGGCGACGTGGTGCGTCTCGCGAACGTCGCCGGCCTCCACCACGAGGGCGGTCTTGGTGCGGTTGGCACTGCGCAGCAGGTGGTGGTGCACGGCGCTGACGAGCAGCAGGGACGGGATCGGCGCCCACTGGGCGTTCGAGTCACGGTCCGAGAGCACGACGTACTGGACGCCGCGGTTGATGGCGCCGGAGACCTGCTCGCAGATTTCCGTCAGCCGGGCGCGGAGGGCGTGCTCACCGCCTTCGGGGCGGTAGAGTCCGCGGACCTTCATGGCGACCCTGTCGCCGTCGGGGCTCTCGATGTTGGCGATCTTGGCGAGCTGGTCGTTGTTAATGACGGGGAACGGCAGCGAGACCTGCGGCTGCCGGACCTGCTTGGTGTCCAGCAGGTTCCCGTTCGGGCCGATCGCGCACATCAGGGACGTGACGAGCTCTTCACGGATGGCATCCAGCGGCGGGTTGGTGACCTGGGCGAAGGACTGCACGAAGTAGTCGAAGAGCAGCCGGGGGCGCTTGGACAGCACGGCCACGGGCGTGTCCGAGCCCATGGCACCGAGCGGTTCGGCGCCAGTGCGGGCCATCGGGCCGAGCAGGATCTTCAGTTCCTCGGTGGTGTAGCCGAAGGTCCGCTGGCGGATGTTGACGGAGGCGGCGGTGTGGACTACGTGCTCGCGCTCGGGGAGGTCCTTGAGGTCGATCAGGTTGTCCTTGAGCCATTCGGCCCACGGGTTCGCGGCGGCCACCTCGGCCTTGACCTCGGCGTCGTCGATGATCCGGCCGGCTTCGGTGTCCACCAGGAACATCTTGCCCGGGGAGACGCGGCCCTTCTTGACCACCTTGGAGGGTTCGACGTCGATCACGCCGACCTCGGAGGCGAAGACGACGAGGCCGTCCTCCGTGATCCAATACCGGCCCGGGCGCAGGCCGTTGCGGTCCAGCGTGGCACCGACCAGGTTGCCGTCCGTAAAGGAGACGGCGGCAGGGCCGTCCCACGGCTCCATGAGCATGGAGTGGTACTCGTAGAAGGCGCGGCGCGCGGGATCCATGGTGGCGTGGTTTTCCCACGCCTCCGGGATCATCATCATGATCGAGTGGGTGATGGGCCGGCCGGAGAGCCAAAGCAGCTCCGCCACCTCGTCAAACGAGGCGGAATCCGAGGCGCCCGGGGTGCAGATCGGGAACAGTTCTTCCGGTGAGTTGCCCAGCAGCGGGCTGGACAGCTGGGACTGCCGTGCCCGCATCCAGTTGCGGTTGCCCTTGACGGTGTTGATCTCGCCGTTGTGCGCAATGGTGCGGAACGGCTGGGCCAGGGGCCAGGACGGGAAGGTGTTGGTGGAGAAGCGCGAGTGGACGATCGCGAGCTTGGTCTTGAAGCGCTTGTCCGAGAGATCCGGGTAGAACGGCTCCAGCTGGGCGGTGGTCAGCATGCCCTTGTAGACAATGGTCCGGGAGGACAGCGACGGGAAGTACACGCCGAACTTGTTCTGCGCGCGCTTGCGGATCCGCCAGGCGCGGGAATCGAGCTCATTGCGCTCGAGGGTTTCTCCGGTGCTGGAGGCAAAGAAGGGCTGCAGGAAGTGCGGCATGCAGGCCCGGGCCATGGCTCCGACCAGGTCCGCCACGATCGGGACCTCACGCCAGCCAAGGACGGTCAGGCCCTCATCCTCGGCGAGGCCTTCGATGCCGGCGCGGGCAGCGTCGGATTCACGCTGCTCGGCGGGGAGGAACGCGGTGCCCACGACGTACTGGCCGGGGGCGGGAAGTTCGAAGTCTGTGACTGCGCGGAAGAATTCGTCCGGCACCTGCATCAGGAGGCCGGCGCCGTCGCCGGTACCTTCATCGGCGCCCACGGCACCACGGTGCTCGAGGTTGCGCAGGGCCGTCAGGGCGGCGTCGACGATGTCGTAACCCGGCTCGCCGCGGAGCGTGGCGATGATGGCCAGGCCGCAGGCGTCCTTCTCATTCTCCGGGTTGTACAGTCCGGCAGCAGCCGGAATCGCCGCGAACCGGGTGAAGGGTGACGTGGCAGCCGACGGCTGGTCCGGATCGGACCAGCTGGGGCTGTGAAGAGTTTGGGTCATTGGAGACGTCCTTCCTCCTGATCGTGCGTATGGGAGGGACAACATTGGCCCCACTCCGCGGTACCGTGTGACGGGCGCAACAGAGTGTTTTTCTAACTGGAATTGTAGGGCAGCCCGGCCTCCTGATGTAACAGTTACGCAGGTGCTGGCCCGGGCTTGCACGGACGGCAACTATCTGCTGTCCGAAACATTCCCTCTTGCCACGACGCTGTGGACTCGGGCCCTGCGAGCGGTGGCTCCGCAACCCGATTTTTCGGCGCTGAGCTACTTGGTGCCCTCAGCGTCCGGCGCGGTTCCGGTTGCCTGGCGGCCGGTTATTCCGGCTGCCGGAGCTCCTGGGGCGGGCGCGATGCCGCCGGTGGAGTCCTTGCGCGCATCCGGAGATGCGGGACCTGATCCGCTTTGGTTACTCCGGAGATTATCACGCGATTCACTATCTGAGACAGCCGAGTCCGCATGACGGACGGATGTTGCGTCCGCGGGAACGGTGGCCCGCTCCCTCCCGCCGGCGTCGTTTGCCGCTGTATCGGCGGCCGTTTCGGCAGCCCCGCCGGGGCCGGCGCCGCTGTCCGCAGTCGTGCGGTTCGCGGCAGTCGTGCGGTCAGCGTCACGGTTGCTGCCGGCATCATCGGTGCGGTCGGCGTCGACCGCTGCGACCGCTTCGGTGTCCTTCTTTGCTGCCGGTTCGCGGCCCGGGAGGAACGGGGTGTCCGGCTCCGCGGGCTTGCGCAGTCCGAGGAGGATGAACACCACCAAGGCGCCGACAAAGACGAAGATGCTGGTCCAGACATTGAGCCTGGTGGTGATCCCGAAGAGGTTGATCTGCTCGGCGTCGTCAATCCGCATGGCTTCGATCCAGACGCGGCCAAGCGTGTAGTACATGGCGTAGATGCAGAACAGGCGGCCGCGACGGAAATTGAACTTCCGGTCCAGAGCCAGCAGGATCAGGACGCCGGCCAGGTTCCACAGCGATTCGTAGAGGAAGGTCGGGTGGAAGAGCGTGTCAGCCGGCATGCCGGCCGGAAAGTTCGGGCTGTTCGGATCGATCTGCAGCCCCCACGGAAGTGTGGTGGGACCGCCGAAGAGCTCCTGGTTGAAGTAGTTGCCCCAGCGGCCGATCGCCTGGGCCAGCAGCAGCCCGGGGGCCGCCGCGTCCAGGAAGGCGCTGAGCTTCACCCCGGCCCGCCGGCACCCGATCCAGGCGCCCAGGGCGCCCAGTACGACGGCGCCCCAGATGCCCAGTCCGCCGCGCTGGATCTGCGGAATCAGGGACAGATCGCCCGTGCCATCGAACCCGGGACCGAAGTAGGCATCCGGCGAGGAGAAGACATGGTAGAGCCGTCCACCGATGATGCCGAACGGAATGGCCCAGATGGCGATGTCCCAGACGCTGCCCTCAGGTGCGCCGCGGCGCGCCCAGCGGACGGAGGTCAGCCAGAGGCCGGCAATGATGCCTGCGAGGATGCACAGGGCGTAGGCGTGGATACGCAGTGCCCCCCACGGCAGCGGGATGTCGAATCCGGACCAGACAGGGCTCGGAATGCTCGCGGGAATCATCGCCGCCGCGTGGAGGAAAGACTGCATTGCTTACGCTTCTTCCTTGGTGAGGCCGGTACTGAGGTCTTTGGTCAAGGAGGCTACCGCATCCACGCCGCCGTCCCGGATGGCGGCGACGAGGGCGGTGCCCACGATCACGCCTTCGGCATACTCGGCGATCTCGCGGACCTGCTCGGCGGTGGAGACACCGAGGCCCACGCAGACGCGTTCGGCGCCCGCGGCGTGCGCGGCGGCGACCACGTCCTTGGCTGCGGAGCTGACCGAAGTCCGGGCGCCGGTGACGCCCATGATGGAGACGGCGTAGACGAAGCCGCGGCTCGCCGCGACGGTCATTCTCATGCGCTCGGCGGAGGAGGAAGGAGCCACGAGGAACACCCGGTCCAGTCCGTATCGGTCCGAGGCAGCCATCCATTCGGCAGCTTCGTCCGGGATCAGGTCGGGCGTAATCAGCCCGGCTCCCCCGGCCTCGGCCAGGCGGCGGGAGAATTCGTCCACGCCCATCCGGATCACAGGGTTCCAGTAGGTCATGACCAGGACGGCCGCGTCGGTCTTGCTCGTGATGCCCCGGACGACGTCAAAGACTTCCCGGACGTGGAAACCCTTCGCGAGGGCCTCGGTGGTGGCGGCCTGGATGACCTGGCCGTCCATGACCGGATCGGAGTACGGGATGCCGATTTCGATGAGGTCTGCGCCGTTCTCGGCCAGGGCGATGCCCGCGGCGATGGTGGCTTCGACGCTCGGGTAGCCGGCCGGCAGGTAGCCGATCAGGGCGGCCCGGCCCTGGGCTCGGGCGCGGTCAATGGCCGCGGCCGACTTGCTGGCCTGCTGCGGGACGTTCTGGTTGACGCCGTCCTGGGTGGTGCTCACAGCTGTTCCCCCTCTTTGCCGATTTCGGCTTCCGGCGAGTCCTTTTCCAGCAGGTCGAACCATTCCGCGGCGGTGGCCACGTCCTTGTCGCCGCGGCCGGAGAGGTTCACGATCACGATTTTTTCTGAGGCCTGACTTTCGGTGCCGGCCTCCACTGCGAGCCGCTGCCCCACCTTGATGGCGCCAGCGAGGGCGTGGGCGGACTCGATGGCGGGGATGATGCCCTCGGTGCGGCAGAGGAGGCGGAAGGCCTCCATGGCTTCGCTGTCCGTGATGGGCTCGTAGCTGACCCGGCCGATGTCGGCGAGGTAGGAGTGCTCGGGCCCGACGCCGGGGTAGTCCAGGCCTGCCGAGATGGAGTGCGACTCGATGGTCTGGCCGTCGTCGTCCTGCATCAGGTAGGAGCGCGCGCCGTGCAGCACACCCGGCTTGCCGAGGGTGATGGTGGCTGCGTGGCGTCCGGTTTCGACGCCGTCGCCACCGGCCTCAAAGCCGTAGATCTTGACCGACGGGTCATCGAGGAAGCCGTGGAAGATGCCGATCGCGTTGGAGCCGCCGCCGATGCAGGCGCAGACGGCGTCGGGGAGCCGGCCCGTCTGCGCCAGGATCTGGTCTCGGGCTTCCTCCCCGATCACTTCATGGAAGTAGCGGACCAGCGCCGGGAACGGGTGCGCGCCGGCCGCGGTGCCGAGCAGGTAGTGGGTGTTGCCCACGTTGGCCACCCAGTCGCGCAGGGCCTCGTTGATGGCGTCCTTGAGCGTCTGGGAGCCGTTGGTCACCGGGATGACCGTGGCGCCCAGGAGCTCCATCCGGGCCACGTTGAGGGACTGCCTGCGGCAGTCCTCCGCACCCATGTAGACGACGCATTCCAGGCCGAGCAGGGCTGCCGCCGTGGCGCTGGCAACCCCGTGCTGGCCGGCGCCGGTTTCGGCGATGACCCGGGTCTTGCCCATCCGCTTGGCGAGCAGCGCCTGGCCCAGGACGTTGTTGATCTTGTGCGAACCGGTGTGGTTGAGGTCCTCGCGCTTGAGGAAGATCCGCACGCCGCCGGCGTGCTGGGCGAAGCGCTTGGCCTCGGTCAGCAGCGAGGGCCGGCCCGAGTAGTTCTTGTTCAGGTCGGCGATCTGGGCGATGAAGTCGGGGTCGGCCTTGGCCTTCTCGAAGGTGTCCTCGAGCTCGTCCAGGGCCGCGATGAGCGACTCGGGCATCCACCGGCCGCCGTAGTTCCCGAAGTAGGGCCCGGGGGCGTGCCGCAGGGACGGTTCGCCCTGCGTGAGGTGCTCCTGGGGGCGGTCGCCCTGCAGAAACGCGTCCACGGCACTTTCGTCAGAGCCGGCTGCTGGCGCATCGACCATCAGTCTCACCATCCTGTTCCACTGCTAGCTTTGGGGATCTGCACACGAGATCCGCTCTTGTCCGGGCAACTGCGGGCCCGGCACCGCTCACGGTCCGGGCGGCTGCGCCAGGACCGGCCAGCCTCAGGCGCGGGCGGCGATCGCCGTTGCGCCGGCAGCCATGAATTCGGCGATCCGCTCGCGCGGGGACGAGTCGCTGACCAGCGCCTCGCCGACCAGGATCGCGTTGGCGCCGCAGGCCGCGTAGTGCCGAACGTCCTCGACATCGCGCACGCCGGACTCGGCAATGACGAGCGCACCGGCGGGAATGCCGCCGGCCAGTTCCGCGAAAACGGAACGGTCGACGTCGAGCGTCTTGAGGTTGCGCACGTTGACGCCGATGATCCGGGCCTCAGCGGCCACGGCACGCTCGATTTCCTCGGCGGTGTGCGTCTCCACCAGCACGTTCATGCCGAGCTCGCGGCTGAGGGCCGTAAATTCGCGCAGCTGGGCGTCGGAGAGCGAGGCCACAATCAGCAGGATCAGGTCCGCGCCGTGGGCCCGGGCCTCCCAGATCTGGTACTCGTCGATCATGAAGTCCTTGCGGAGCAGCGGAACGTCCACTGCTGCCCGGACGGCGTCCAGATCGGCCAGCGAACCGCCGAAGCGGCGCTCCTCGGTCAGCACGCTGATCACTGCGGCCCCGCCGTCGGCGTACTGCGCGGCGAGGGACGCCGGATCGGTGATGTCAGCGAGCCGGCCCTTGGACGGGCTCCGGCGCTTGACCTCGGCAATCACTTTGAGCTGATCCCGCGTGCTGGCGGTACCGCCCAGGGCAGCCCAGGCATTCCGGGCGGGCGCCGCCGCGGCGGCGCGCTCCGTCAGTTACGCGAGCGTGTCCAGACGCTGGCGCGCCTGCAGATCCTCCCTGACCCCGGCATTGATGTCGTCGAGAACGCTCACGCTCAGTGGCCGGTGTTCTTCAGCTTGCTGCCGCCGACGCCGTAGCCGGCCTTGCGCATGGCCCAGCCGGCCAGCAGGCCGAGCACCATGATCGCGGCACCGGCAACGAAGATCGGGGTGTTGGCGATGACGAAGGCGATGGACGCGATGAGGGCGCCGACCAGCATCACGATCACGCAGGTCCACGCGGCCGGGCTGTTGCCGTGACCCGGCGCTTCACTGTGATCGACGTCGTCGTAGACGCCCTTCGGTGCAGCGGACGTGGATGCGGAAACAGTGGCTTTGCTCATTGAAATCTCCTCAGGATGAATACTGCTTACATTCTGCCATTTTTTTGGCGGTGTTTTTGGCCGCGTTGCGGGGTGCTCCCGCGCCAGCGGCATTAGCTCAGGTGGGGTCGTCACCGCGGGACAACCGGTCCCAGCTGTCAATCTCGTCCGTGGGGGCGGATGGGGCGGACGCCCCGCCGGCTGCGGGCACGGCGGCTGCCGCGTCATATTTGGTGCGGCTCTTCCAGTAGCGGCCGGCCGGCACGATCGCCAGGGCGCAGAGCCCCAGCAGGGAGCCGGCGATGACAGCGAGAACGGGGAACACTGTCACGTCCACCTGGACGCTGCTGCCGCTGATGCCGGTGGCGGCCGCGATCGATCCCTGCGCCGCGGACAACGGGTCCGTCAGCACCACGGCTGCCGCGGCAACGATGCCCGCGGCGGCCAGCAGGATGATGGCGGTGATGACCCAGCGGGCCACGCGGCCGGCGATGGAGGCCGCGAGACCGCCCGCGAGGGCCACAAGGGCCAGGGCGGTCACCGTGGTCGCGGCCTTGCTCCCCTGGACCTGCAGCCCGTCCTGGCTGGCCACGGCTGCGCCGAGCTGCGCGGGATCGAGGTGGACCGTGAGCCAGGTCTGCGTGGTGGTCCCGAACACGGCCAGCGCCAGGGCTGCGATCACCAGGACGAGCGTGGACTTCCGGGCCCAGCGGGGGACGGCCGGCCGCGCACTGGTCTTCACTTCGACTTCCGGGTGCCCCATCAGTTGTCCGCCCCGGCGTCGGGCGCTGAGTCGGTGACGGCGTCAGCCGAGATGTTGTGCAGCGAACCGGCTGTGTGCACGGCGCGGAGCGGGGCGGCGGCCTTGTTGACGGTTTCCTGGGCCTCGGTCGGGTTGATCGAATCCGCCACAATCCCGCCGCCGGCCTGGACGTAGGCGCGCCCTTCCCGGAGCAGGGCCGAACGGATCGCAATCGCCATGTCCATGTCGCCGGCGAAGTCCAGGTACCCCACGACACCGCCGTAGATGCCGCGACGGTGCGGTTCAAGCTCGTCCAGGAGGCGCAGCGCCCGCGGCTTCGGGGCACCGGAAAGCGTGCCGGCCGGGAAGGTGGCTTTGAGGACGTCGTAGGCTTTGGCGGCCGGGGCTAGCTCTCCGACCACGGTGGAGACCAGGTGCATGATGTGGCTGAAGCGTTCCACTTCCATGAACTGGGTGACATCGACCGATCCGGCGACGCAGACCTTGGAGAGGTCGTTGCGGGACAGATCGACCAGCATCAGGTGCTCGGCGCGTTCCTTCTCGTCCGCCAGCAGTTCCTCGGCCAGCGCCTTGTCCGCCTCCACCGTCTTGCCGCGCGGCCGTGAGCCGGCGATGGGGTGGGTAATGACCTCGTCGCCGGTCACGGTGACCAGGGCCTCCGGCGAGGAGCCAACGATCGTGTACTCGCGGCCTGCGGCGTCCTCGAAGCTGAAGAGGTACATGTAGGGGCTGGGGTTGGTGTTCCGCAGGACCCGATAAACGTCCAGGGGGTCGGCGCCGCACTCCATTTCAAAGCGGCGGGAGATCACCACCTGGAAGACCTCGCCGTCGACGATCGCCTCCTTGCCGCGGTCCAGGGCGGCCAGGTACTCGGATTCGTGCCAGCGTTCCTGCACGCTCGACGCGAAATCAAGCGCTGCGGTTTCCAGCACGGAGACGGGCTGCTCCACGGGCCTGCTGATCTTTTCCAGCAGGGCTTTGACGCGGGCAACGGCGTCATGCCAGGCCTCGTCGACGCGGTCGGTGCTGTTGTCAAAGTTGATGGCATTGGCGATCAACAGGACGGTGCCGTCCATGTTGTCGTGGACTGCCATGTCCGTGACGAGGTTGAGGGCCATTTCCGGGAGCTGGAGGTCATCCTCGGGCGGGCTGGTCAGCTTCTCCCAGTGCCGGACCGTCTCCCAGCCCAGGAACCCGACCAGTCCGGAGGTGAACGGCGGCAGGCCGTCGAAGCGTTCGGTGCGCAGCGCCGCGACGGTGTCCCGGATGGCGTCCACGGGGTTGCCGTCCAGCGGCACGCCGACCGGCGGTTCGCCGAGCCAGTGGGCGCTGCCGTTCTTGGTGGTCAGGGTGGCCCGGGACTGCGACCCGATGAACGAGTAGCGCGACCAGGCTCCGCCGACCGCGGCCGATTCCATCAGGAACGTGCCCGGCTGGCCGTGGGCAAGCTTGCGGTAGAGCCCGATGGGCGTTTCGGCATCAGCCAGCACCTTAAGCCGGACGGGGATGACGCGGCTGTGGCCCGCGAGTTCACGGAACTCTTCGAGGCCGGGGCTGATGATTCCAAGGTCCTGCATGGCTGTGCTTTCCGCCTGTTCTTTAGGGGGACCTGTCACATGATCCGGTCATGGATCCTGTCTGGGGTCCGGTTCGTGAAGCTGTGGGAGCGCTCTGCGGGTCTCCTTTGCGAGTGTCTTTACGCGAGGGCGCTTAGCCTCTCTGGCCGACGACGGCGTCGAGTTCGCGGCCGTCGAAGCAGGTCCGGGTGCCGGTGTGGCAAGCCGCGCCGACCTGGTCGACCCGGACCAGCAGGGCATCGCCGTCGCAGTCCATGGCGAGCGACTTGACCCATTGCACATGCCCGGAAGTGTCCCCCTTGCGCCAGTACTCCTGGCGGGACCGCGAAAAGAAGGTCACGCGTCCGCTCGTCATGGTGCGGTGCAGCGCCTCGTCGTCCATCCAGCCCAGCATCAGTACCTCGTGGGTATCGAACTGCTGGACGATTGCGGCCACCAGGCCGGCACTGTCCCGTTTGAGGGCGTCCGCCAGTTCGGCCGGAAGGGGGCTCTCCGACGACAGGGTTGCCGGCAAAGCGTTGAACGGCACAGCGTTGGACGGCACCGCGTTAGCGGGCACAGCGTTAGCGGGCACAGCGTTAGCGGGCACTGTGTTGATAGGCACGGGGACGGGGGCGGGCTGCTCAGACA
>JBKPJW010000087.1:0-1986 GCA_046730875.1 Actinomycetota bacterium
GGTGAGGGCCGCGAGGGATTCCTTGGCGGCGGCGGTGACGGCCTCGGCGGTGATGCCGAATTCCTGGAAGAGGCGCTTGTAGTCCGCGGAGGCGCCGTAGTGCTCCAGGGAGATGGAGCGGCCGGCGTCGCCGACGAACTCGCGCCAGCCCAGGGCCAGTCCGGCCTCGACGGAGACGCGGGCCTTCACGGCCGGGGGCAGGACGGCGTCGCGGTAGGCGGGGTCCTGCCGGGTGAACCATTCCACGCAGGGCATGGACACGACCCGGGTGGGGATGCCCTCGGCCTGCAGCGCCTCCCGGGCGGCGACGGCGAGCTGGACCTCGGAGCCGGTGCCGATCAGGATGACCTGCGGCTCCGCGCTCTGCCCGTCGCTGGAGGCCTCGGCCAGGACGTAGCCGCCCTTCGCGACTCCGGCGGTGGAGCCGAACGTGTCCCCGGCGGCCTCGGAGGTGCCGCGGGCGTACGTGGGGATGTTCTGCCGGGTCAGCACGATCCCGGCGGGGTTCTCGTGGTTTTCCAGCATGACCTTCCAGGCCGCGGCGACCTCGTTCGCGTCCCCGGGCCGGACCACGTCCAGGCCCACGATCGCCCGGAGGGAAGCGAGCTGTTCGACCGGCTGGTGGGTCGGGCCGTCCTCGCCGAGGCCGATCGAGTCGTGCGTCCAGACGTAGAGCGAGGGGACGCCCATCAGGGCGCCGAGCCGGATCGCGGGGCGCTGGTAGTCCGAGAAGATCAGGAACGTGCCGGAGAACGCCCGGGTGTTCCCGTGCAGGGCGATGCCGTTCACGATCGACGCGGCGGCGTGCTCGCGGATGCCGAAGTGCAGCACCCGCCCGTAGGGGTTGCCCTTCCAGGCCGCGGTGGACCGGGAGGCCGGGATGAACGAGGGGGCGCCCTCGATCGTGGTGTTGTTCGACTCGGCCAGGTCCGCCGAGCCGCCCCAGAGTTCGGGCATGACCGGGCCGATCGCGTTCAGGACCTTCCCGGACGCGGCGCGGGTCGAGACGTCCTTGCCGGCCTCGAACACCGGCAGGGCGTCCTCGAACTCGCCCGGGAGCTTCTTCGCCTCGACCCGTTCCAGCAGGGCCGCGGCGTCGGGGTTGGCCGCCTGCCAGGCCTCGAACCCGTCCTGCCACGCGGCGCGGGCCGCGGCGCCGCGCTGCTGCGCCTGGCGGGTGTGGGCCAGGACGTCCTCATCGACCTGGAACGCCCGCTCCGGGTCAAAGCCCAGGACCTTCTTCAGCGCCGCGACTTCCTCCGCGCCGAGCGCGGAGCCGTGGATCTTGCCGGTGTTCTGCTTCTTCGGCGCCGGGTAGCCGATGATGGTCCGCAGCGAAATGATCGAGGGCCTGTTCGTTTCGGCCTTCGCGGCCAGCAGCGCCGCGTGCAGTTCGGCCACGTCCTCGACGTACTCCCCGGTCCGGGTCCAGTCGACCCGCTGGGTGTGCCAGCCGTACGCGCCGTAGCGGGCCAGGACGTCCTCGGTGAACGCCACATCGGTGTCATCCTCGATCGAGATGTGGTTCTCGTCGTAGATCACCACCAGGTTGCCCAGCTCCTGGTGCCCGGCGAGGGAGGACGCCTCGGACGTCACGCCTTCCTGCAGGTCCCCGTCGGAGGCGATCACCCAGACCGTGTGGTCGAACGGGGACGCGCCCTCGGCGGCGTCGGCGTCGAACAGCCCGCGCTGGCGGCGCTGGGAATACGCGAACCCGACCGCGGACGCCAGGCCCTGGCCCAGCGGGCCGGTGGTGATCTCCACCCCGGCGGTGTGCCGGTACTCCGGGTGGCCCGGCGTCAGCGAACCCCAGGTCCGCAACGCCTCCAGGTCCTTCAGCTCCAGCCCGTAACCGGAAAGGAACAGCTGGATATACAGCGTCAGGGACGTGTGCCCCGGCGAGAGCACGAACCGGTCACGGCCCAGCCACTCCGGATTCTTCGGGTCGTGGCGCATCAGCTTCTGGAAGAGCAGGTACGCGGCCGG